>NZ_JABXKN010000145.1:0-125391 GCF_017115065.1 Nostoc sp. JL23 | reverse complement strand
CAGGTCTCATTTATACAAACAAAAAGCCCCACGCTCCACAGCCTGGGGCTTTTTGCTTATTATGAAAATCGTCAAGTTTTAACTGTGCAGTATTTACCACATACAGGTTGATTGAAAAATTTAGGTATTCTCCCAAGACTCAACTAGATAAGGCTTTTACCTTCTAAAAATAAATTTAGACATAGCAATTGCGTTACCAGAAACCGTCGAAATGATCCTTGTTGACAGGTGAAACTTCATTATTTTCAGAGAATTAGACTTGTTATATCAGTACAGTATTAGGGAGAAATTAACTATCACTAATAAATCTGCTAAACTTCATAATTCTTAACGATGCTAACTTCGTCGTGTAGCTGACAGAAGTCCCATAATCCAATAGGCTGATCTATAAAGTGGTTATTTTTAACCAGGTTTATCTGCACAAAAAGGTAGGCTTTGTTGCCCAGCATATTTGGATGACTCTGTTGCCTATCCTCTATCATCATTTAGTCGTTAATAACTAGCTATTAATACAGAAAATGCCCCTTAAAATCGTTCAGAACTTTGATGGAAGTTTCACTCTTGAAGCACAAGCTCAAGAAATTCTATTCAATTTATTGACAGGCGTTGCTTTTTTGAACCAAATTTGTCAACAGTTGGGGTGTGAGCAACTTAGATTTACAGAATTGCTTTTCCAGCCTGTTCCTTACAGCTTAACTACCACGAAAGGAATGCCAGCAGAATTTGAAAAGTATCATGAATCTGATGAATATGTCATCATCAACGTGCCACCAAATTTCATGTTCAGTGCTAAGATTTTTAAACCCAGCCGCCTTTGTGCAATTTACCAAAAATTGAGTAATGAATAATTATTAAAGATAATTTTTTTCTAATTCGCAATTTTCAATTCTGAAGGCAAATAGCAACTTTGATATTTGATGTATGGCTCCTGAAACGAATCTTTCTTCTTTGGCAACTCTGGAATACATTCTTTATATTGACGATCGCGGCCAATTACCCGAACAATTTCAGGGTAAAATCGGTGTATATGCTATCTTTGACCAAGAAAAAGCACTTCAATTTGTAGGATACTCCCGTGATGTTTATCTTAGCCTCAAGCAGCATTTAGTTCGTCAGCCACAGCAATGCTATTGGGTGAAAGTTCAAACTATTGAACGCCCTAGTCGCACAGTTTTAGAAAATACTGAAAATGCTTGGATTGCTGAAAATGGCAGTATGCCTTGGGGAAATGGGGATCAAAAAGAAAAATGGACTCATCCCATTGATGTCAAAGTTGTAATGACACCTGAAGAACAGGCGAAATATGAAAATCCAGCTAATGATGAATTAGCACAAATAAAAGTTCTTAAAAACGTGGCACGGAGAGTAGAAGCAGAAATTTCAACGCAATTGTTAGAAGTGCGGGGTTTACAAATGCAGATTCGCTTCAATCCTAAATTGAAAGAAGAAGGTTTACTAGATTTGAAATGAAGGTAGTTTTGGGAAAACTATCTTAAGAATATTGCTTGTAATTTCCCATGACAATACAGCTGCTGAACGATCGCTATCAAGTTATCCACACACTGGGTGCTGGTGGGTTTGGTGAAACCTATCTAGCTGAAGACACCTATATGCCTTCAAAGCGCCATTGTGTGGTTAAACAGCTAAGACCGATTCACAACAATCCCCAAATTTACCAGTTAGTGCAAGAGAGGTTTCAACGCGAAGCAGCTATTTTAGAAGAACTTGGTGGGGCAAATGACCAAATTCCGGCATTATATGCATACTTCTCTTCAGGTGGACAATTTTACTTAGTTCAAGAATGGGTTGAAGGCGATACTTTAACTGAAAAAGTCCAAAAGCAGGGGCTATTTAGTGAAGCCACTGTCCAGGAATTATTCATGAATTTATTACCCGTTCTGGATTACGTTCACTCTAAGCATATCGTTCACCGCGATATTAAACCGGATAACATCATTGTGCGTTATCGCGATGGTAAACCAGTGCTGATTGATTTTGGTGCTGTGCGGGAGTCAATGGGAACAGTCGTAAATTCTCAAGGCAATCCTACCAGTTCGATTGTGATTGGTACACCTGGCTATATGCCGAGTGAACAAGCCGCAGGTAGACCTGTTTATTCTAGTGATTTATACAGTTTAGGAATGACGGTAATTTATTTACTGACTGGTAAACAGGCGCAACAACTAGAAACAGATTCCCAGACGGGTGAAATTGTCTGGCGACAGTACGCGAGTCATGTTAGCCCAATTATGGCAAGAGTAATTGATCGGGCAATCGCTTATCATCCACGCGATCGCTATCCCACAGCCAGAGCAATGCTGGATTCTTTGCAGAGCATAGCAAATCCAATTCCGCCGACGCAACCCCTCTTGACTCAACCAACTGTAGTCTCTGCACCGCCACCTCAGACAGTGCCTGTCAAAGCACAGCCTAGCCCTCAAAGTAGTAATAGTCAGAATAATATTCTCATGGGCAGTTTGATTGTAGGTGGGTTAATTGGTGCATCTGTGATTATTAGTCAAGTGTTACCAAAATCTTCTCAACCTACAGTAGATAAAACAGTATTACCTTCAGAAACACCGTCAAATGTTACAAGCCCAGTGATAGAAACTCCCACATTTACACCAAACACCCCATCTGTTCCAACTCAATCTACACCTTCTTCAACTACATCAATACCGCCAGTTGATACCACGACTCTCAACAATTATTTCTGGCTTTCTAAAAGACTTGTAACTGATGCAGATTTAGATGGTAAAAGCGGTTTTGAACTAGATATTATGCGAAATTCGATTTTTGCCATACATGGCCGCCGTTTTGATAATACTGAATTGCAAAATTACTTTAATAACCAACCTTGGTATCGTCCTACGTATTCACCAAAGACATTTCCACCTAAATTGCTGACAAAATTAGAGCAACAGAATGTAGAATATATCAGCAAATATCAGGTTAATACTAGATTAAGATATTTTAAATAATAAGCTTTTCATAATTGGGGAGTGAGGACTGGGGAGAATAAGTAGCCAATACTTTTCTAGAAGAAGTTGTGCTAATGGCAAAATCTCACAGTGAGCAGCCAGACAAAGCTTATTATATAAACCTGTAGAATTACTCAGCACAAGTGCCCCTTGCTCTTGTGTAAGTCCCTTATATTAGTTTTGACTTATCAATCGATTTCTTGCTACTTATTAGATAATATCTAGGTTGGCTTATGTAGTATATCAGACAAATTTATGGATATTCAATATTCTAAAATCGCAAGATATTAGGAGCTAATCCTAGCGAAATGTATATAGGGTAAGAACAAAACTGTCTTTGTCTGCCATAAACTACATCTCTAGATACTAGTCAGTTTCAGAACCAGGCATTTATGTTTATATATAAGATTGCTATCTGTAAGGTTAGAAATCTATAAGTTAAAGAAATGCCATTTTTATATTTTCTTTGTTATTTTGTATTTAACGGGACAGTTCTTCATGATTTGGTGGGCTTAAATAACAATTAGTTAAACCATTTCCCTTCCCAAAGATGCATGTAAATTGTTTGCATTATGCTTACTTTGCTTCTGAGTCTACAAGCACAATGCAAATTGACCAAAAATATTACATGCTAACATTTTCAATCGGTAAATAGTTCATCTACACAAGGAAGACCTTGCCTAAAACTATGCTTAAAACACATAATCAGCGTATTTTTCTGCCTGCTTTTATTAAACCTTTAGAAGAAAAGAATCAAAAAGGTAGTAAAAAGCAATTTACTCAACCTAAATTAGATTTACTGCAACCATTACGTCAATGGCTCGATAAAATTGAGATTCAGAATCGGAAATTAGCCAAATTTATTGCTAAACTAATTCCTGCTCAGTGTCCATTCGAGCGCGATATCATGCTTTTTGGTCGCAAAATAGCTCATATTCCGCCAATGTGCAAGCTGAATCCGCTTTATAACGAACTTGTCTACTTGCGTTTTCGTGCTTTATGTTATCTAGTAGATCAGTGTGGAGAGGATATTCAATCTTACTGCTGAATATAACTAGAGAAAACATAATATGAACATTAAAATTGAGCATCAACTTAAGACTTGAATATCTCAATGAATTAGGTATTTTTAAATGGGAAATTTGGAAAAAGGAAGTTTCCAAATTCCCTTGGACTTATGATTCTCAAGAAACTTGCTACTTTTTGGAAGGTAAAGTAGTTATTACTCCTGATAGTAGACAGCCAGTGCAAATGGGTAAAGGCGATTTAGTGATTTTTCCTGCTGGTATGTCCTGCACATGGGAAATTACAAGGGATGTAAAGAAGCATTATTACTTTGATTAGTGAAAAATCAAAATTGATCCCATTTATTTAGTTGATTATCCAGACAAGTAACATTTCATAAATCAATTTTGATTTATATTATGGAGAGTTCCACAGCAAGTATCCTAAGATAAAGTGGCAGAATCGGTAAATTGCTTATATCCATCTCTGTCGAAACTCGTTGCGGCTGCATCCGCTAAACAATATTCATAGAAATAGTTAGTCTAATTATCTCCAAATTTTGCAGTAGACAAAGATCCCCAATTTCTCAAAAAGAAGTCGGGGATCTTGTGCGATCGCCAGCACAGAAAATTCAGAGAGTTCATAATCATGTTAGTGGGAGTTTAGTGACAAAAGATGCTGTTTAGCAGCAAAAGGTTTGATCCCACCGCAATTTTATTGAGGAAAGTTATTAACAATGTTACTGCATTTAAGTACTTGGCAAGAAGTCGAAGCTTATTTACAGCAATCAAAGGGGATTATTTTCCCTATTGGTTCCACAGAACAACATGGGCCAACGGGGTTAATTGGTACTGATGCTATTTGTGCAGAAGCGATCGCAGTCGGTGTGGGTGACGCAACTCAAGCGATCGTCGGCCCTACAATCAATGTGGGGATGGCATTGCACCATACTGCTTTTCCTGGCTCAATCAGTCTGCGTCCCAGCACTTTAATTCAAGTAGTGCGAGATTATGTAACTTGTTTAGCCAAAGCTGGTTTTAGCAAGTTCTACTTTATTAACGGACACGGCGGTAATATCGCCACCCTCAAAGCTGCTTTTTCAGAAACCTACGCTCATTTAGAAGATTTGCAGATTCCCAATGCTCAACAGGTGCAATGTCAAGTGGCAAACTGGTTTATGTGCGGTTCTGTATATAAACTAGCTAAAGAATTATATGGGGATCAAGAAGGTTCTCATGCAACGCCAAGTGAAGTTGCACTCACACAGTATGTTTATCCAAATGCGATTAAGCAAGCACCTCTTTCACCAGAAGTTGCAAGCGGACATAGGATTTATAGCGCTGCTGACTTTCGCGTGCGTTATCCAGATGGACGTATGGGATCAAATCCGGCTTTAGCAACGCCAGAACATGGTAAGCAATTTTATGATTTGGCAGTGAAAGAACTTAGCAATGGATATTTGGAATTTGTGAACGCAGAATAAAACTCATGAAAACCCATTGTAGAGATGCGGGTAAAATCGTGTCTCTGCATAAAATATCTTGAGAAAGGTTATAAAACAGCTAGATAGTCACCAGCTTCACCACTACTATAAGCGTGAGGCTCTCCTTCTGCGAAGATTTCGACAATTTCTCCTTTGAGTAATTCTACTTTGCGATCGCTCAAAATTTTAGCGTCAATCATGCGGTGATATTCGTCAATCGTCCACTTAGCAACTATCACACTCATGACGATTGATTCCTCCTAATGATTCTTTATATTCTCCCATTTTAAAGGCACTTCAGGTCTGATTCAGAATCAGTCGATTGATTGAAGAATACTAAAAATTACTTATAGCCAAGATAACTTGATCAGAAGAACTGTGTAGCAAGTTGACAAAGCGGTACAAGGGTATCATCCTAGAATGTTTAGAAGGTAAACCAGATGAGTAACCACATTAAGAGTCTATGGTAACAGCACAACCTATCACTATTGATTTGTTTGCTGGGGCTGGCGGCTTTGGTCTAGGCTTCGAGATGGCAGGTTTCTCTGTTCCTTTATCCGTTGAGATTGATGCCTGGGCTTGTGATACACTGCGCCATAACCGCCCTAATATGACAGTTATTCAACAGGATATTCGTGATTTAAACACTGCAAGTAGCATTAAGGATATCTGTCATTTCAAGCCGGATATTGTTATTGGTGGGCCTCCGTGTCAAGGCTTTAGTATTGCCGGGCCAGCACAAAAAGATCCTAAAGATCCTAGAAATAGTTTATTCATTAACTTTGCTCAGTGGATATGTTTTCTCGAACCTCAAGCTTTTGTAATGGAGAATGTTAAAGGTTTACTTTCACGCAAAAATAATGAAGGCAGAAAGGTAACAGATATCATTAAAGAAACTTTCGAGAATTTAGGGTATTTTGTAGAAGTATGGTCATTAAATGCCGCTGAATATGGTGTGCCACAAATTAGGGAGCGTATTTTTATTGTTGGAAATAAAACAGGTAAAGAATTAGGTATTCCTCCAAAAACACACTCTTTAGATTTATTACATATAAATAGCTCTCAATTATCAATATTTACCTGTATGGGTTTACTTCCTGCCCTTAGCTTGTGGGATGCCATATCAGATTTACCACCACTGAATGCACGTGAGGGTGAAGAGGAACAGCTTTATATTTTAGAACCTCTCAATAAGTATCAATGCTGGATCAGGAATGGCAGTCAAACACTTTACAATCATGTTGCAATGGATCATTCCCAGAGGCTTGTAGAACGTTTCAAACATATTAAATGGGGTGAATCAAGTTCAGACGCACCAAAAGAACATGGGGCTAAACGGCGTAGTGGAAATGGTGAGTTATCTGAGATAAGTTATGACCAGAATAACCGACGTTTAAATCCATATAAACCATCACATACAATAGCTGCTTCGTTTTACGCCAATTTTCTTCATCCTTTCCAGCATCGCAATTTGACAGCCCGTGAAGGGGCACGTATCCAATCTTTTCCTGACACTTATCGTTTTCTAGGAAAGAAAACTGTTGTATCTCACAAGTTATTACATCGAGAAGAGAGATTCGACGAAGGGTAGAACTTCTATCAAAATATAAGGACTTTTTAGACCAGCAGCACTATGCTGAGAAGTTTGATTCTCGATCGAACCTTCACTCTAGCGTGCTAGAGGAATTTCTCTATTATCTGTTTAAAGATTTAGTCAGAGACTTTGGAGAAAATGCTCTCATCGGCAAATCACATACATTCAAAGATATTTTCTTTGTACCGCCAAAATACTCTGAGATGCTTAAGCGACCGTATGCACGTATTGAAAAGAAAGATCATGACTTTGTAATTGGAGCCACTATTCAAGTATCATTTGAAGCAGCAACCCCACCGGAGAAAGATGAAAATCCTGGGGAAGTACTGCCACTTCTTAAAGAGGAACCAGAAAACTACTCTGAAGTTACAGTTACAGGAAACACCGAAACGCACATTTTCGATATTCCAGTTG
This sequence comes from Nostoc sp. JL23, assembly GCF_017115065.1. NCBI lineage: Bacteria > Bacillati > Cyanobacteriota > Cyanophyceae > Nostocales > Nostocaceae > Nostoc > Nostoc sp. JL23. Next base: position 117,914 of record NZ_JABXKN010000145.1, on the reverse strand, counting down.
TTGCAATTGAATGTAAGACATATCTCGACAAACCTATGCTCGAAGGTTCATCAAGAGCAGCAGAGGATTTAAAGGCAAGAAGTCCAAATAGTTTATATCTTATACTTATGGAGTGGATCAAGCTGACCAGCGATGTCAATCTTCGGAAGTACAAGATCGACCAAATTTACGTACTACGTCAGCAGAAAAACACTGACCGAGAATTTAGGTATGAAGAAAAATATATTAAAAATTCAATTAATCTAGTTGTAGTTCAACATCTATTCCATAAAGTGCGGAAGCATCTAAAAATGGACTGGGCTGGCGGAATTGAACATGGTATAGAGCGTGGGTGGCTAATTGACGAGTAGCTACTGACTTTACTACCTAAAAAATACTGCCTAAAAATACCGATAATCGCGCTCTATTTCACCACTGAAGGAAACAGCGACTTTGTAACCAATGCGGATACCGAAAAGTCGAGCAAATAGTCAGAATATAAAGTTCTCCTGAATTCCGGTTTCGGACTCCCCAATAACCAGGCATATTGGACTCAACTGAGAACCGCTATAATTCCGCAGCTAACACCCTACCTTGAACTGATTCAAACTCATCTTCTAGTAAATATAACTTGGCTTCATCATAGTTATTAGTAGAAAATACAACTTTATAACCCTGTGCCGGATCGTAAATCTGACAGTTATCTTCACTGTCGCAAAGCAATAAAAGAACATACGGAGGGAAATGACTTGGATCTATCCATACTTCCGTAAATTCCCAGTTATTCTTCATTGGATCTTGTGGGGTAATAACACGGTATTCGTCGTCTGCATTAGACATATTCAAACAAAAAAACGGTAGAGTAATTAATACTCTACCGTTTTTTAATTTTCTATTTGAGATTTAAATCCCAAACCCTAAATCTTACTCAACACCTTGGGGTAACAATTCCCGACGCTGTTGAGAACTAACTTGGACAATGCCATTTTCATCCACATCAACAAGGGCTGTATCGCCATCTTTGATACGACCAGACAGAATTTCTTCTGCTAGGCTATCTTCTAACAGGCGCATAATTGCCCGACGTAATGGCCTTGCGCCGTAGCTGGGACTGTAACCTTCAGTGATCAATCGATCCTTGAAGCGGTCTGTGACTTCTAAGGTGATACCCTTTTCTGTCAGACGACCAAATACTTCCTTGAGCATAATTTCGGCGATTTGGGTCACTTCCGGCTTGTTCAACTGACGGAAGACGATAATTTCATCCAGTCGGTTGAGGAACTCTGGACGGAAGTACTGCTTGAGTTCTTCGTTCACCAAAGAGCGAATCCGGTTGTAAGTTGACTCGCTGGCATCTTCGGAGAATTCAAAGCCGATACCGCTACCGCCTTTTTCAATTACCTTAGAACCAATATTGGAAGTTAAAATCAGCAAGGTGTTCTTGAAGTCTACTGTGCGACCTTTGGCATCAGTTAACCGACCGTCTTCCAAAATTTGCAGCAGCATGTTGAAGACATCGGGGTGGGCTTTTTCGATTTCGTCGAACAATACCACGGTGTAAGGACGCCGCCGCACGGCTTCGGTCAGCTGACCACCTTCGTTATAGCCAACATAACCTGGAGGGGAACCAATCAGCTTGCTGACGGTGTGACGCTCCATGTATTCGGACATATCTAAGCGGATCATCGCTTCTTCAGAACCGAAGAAGTAAGCAGCTAAGGACTTGGCCAACTCGGTTTTACCTACACCAGTAGGCCCAGAGAAGACAAAGCTAGCTATGGGTCGGTTGGGATTCTTCAAACCGACACGAGCGCGACGAATTGCCCGTGAAACTGCCTTCACAGCTTCGTCTTGACCGATTAAACGCTGATGCAAGGTGTCTTCCATGTGCAGCAGCTTTTCAGATTCAGATTCGGTGAGTTTGTTCACCGGTACCCCAGTCCAAGAAGCGACAATGTGGGCAATGTCTTCTTCTGTAACTACAGGTTCTTCACCTTCTGTGCCAGTTGCATTGGTCTTGCTTTGAGCGATCGCTCGGATTTCAGCTTTGATTTCCATTTCGCGATCGCGCAGTTCTCCAGCTTTATCAAAGTCTTGAGAGCGCACCGCGTCATCTTTTTCTTTTAATATCTGACGCAGTTCTTTGTCTAACTCTTTGGCTGCGGGTGGCAGTTGGGAGTTAATCAAGCGCACCCTAGAACCAGCCTCATCAACTAAGTCGATGGCTTTATCTGGGAGGTAGCGATCGCTAATATAACGGTCTGATAACTTCGCCGCTGCTACCAATGCTTCGTCGGAGATTTTCAGTTTATGGTGTTGCTCGTAGCGTTCGCGCAGACCATACAAAATTTCAATTGTTTCATCAACTGTAGGTTCGCCAACCATCACTGGTTGGAAACGCCGCTCTAGTGCTGCATCTCGCTCGATGTGCTTGCGGTATTCGTCTAGGGTTGTAGCTCCGATGCACTGCAACTCACCTCTGGCCAAAGCTGGCTTGAGGATATTTGCTGCGTCAATTGCACCTTCGGCTGCACCTGCACCAATTAAGGTGTGTACCTCATCAATCACGAGAATGACATTACCCGCAGAGCGGATTTCATCCATGATTTTTTTCAAGCGTTCTTCAAATTCACCCCGGTACTTGGTTCCTGCTACGAGCAAACCAATATCCAACGTGACGACGCGTTTATCTTCCAGGATGTCAGGGACATCTTTGGTGGCAATGCGTGAAGCTAAACCTTCAGCGATCGCTGTTTTACCAACCCCTGGTTCCCCAATCAACACTGGGTTATTTTTAGTTCGGCGACCCAATATCTGAATCACCCGCTCAATTTCCTTGGCGCGTCCCACCACTGGATCGAGCTTATTGTCAATCGCCATCTGGGTTAGGTTTGAGCCAAATTCATCCAGAGTCGGGGTTTTTGTGCGCCCGGATGAACCGCCTGGTGAAACTTCGGCAGTTTCTCCCAACATCCGAATGACTTGGGTTCTTACCTTAGATAGATCCACACCGAGGTTTTCTAGCACCCTGGCTGCGACACCTTCCCCTTCGCGGATTAGGCCCAACAGCAGATGCTCGGTACCAATGTAGTTATGCCCCAGTTGGCGTGCTTCTTCCAAGGAGAGTTCTAGAACTCGCTTTGCCCGTGGCGTAAACGGAATTTCCACGGCAACAAAGCCTGATCCCCGTCCTATAATTTTTTCAACTTCAATTCGGGCATCTTTGAGATTGACGCCCATTGATTTCAGCACCTTGGCAGCCACACCAGTGCCTTCGCCAATCAGACCCAGGAGGATCTGCTCGGTTCCAACAAAGTTGTGACCTAAACGGCGGGCCTCTTCTTGGGCCAGCATGATTACCTTAATGGCTTTTTCTGTGAAGCGTTCAAACATGGCATTTTTCCCATCACCTGCGGTCGTGCCGGTATGCTGATTTTAGCACAGGCAAAGCTTTTGGATGCCTGTATAACAGATTATAGACATCCTGAAGCTATGACTTGGGTTGATGGGCTTATTGTTAACTATTCGCTACTTTTATCTGGCTAGTGTACTGAGGAGCTTTAGTTCACCAGCGTTTTTGGGATTTATTACAAATAGCTGACTGCTTAGATTAAGGGTTTTTTGACTCAATCCCAAACATTTATATTTAACATATATTTTTTTTTAGAGCAAGCAAATATAATTCATATAATATTTACTTATTAAACTATTTATATAGATAAAATATTTAAATAATAATAGGCGATATAAAGTTGCATTTTTTTGCTGAAGCCGATCGTAAGCCCCAAAAGATGAAAATTAATAATGCCCAACTACTTAAAAAGCAAGTGCCAAGAGGATTTGTCCAAGCGATCGCTGACAATGGAATACCATTGGTCTAAAGTTGCTTTAAATTTGCGGTGTTGTAAATCTGGGAGCCAAAGGATTAAAGCATCCTCATCGTTATCTTGGTAGTAACGCCGCCGCCGCCCAGCTGTTTTGAAGCCAAATTTTTGATATAAAGATATTGCCGCCAAGTTGGAAGCTCGGACTTCGAGGGTAGCTCGTTCCATTTTGCGATCGCAAGCTGTCTTAATGAGTGAATATAATAAAGCCGCACCCATTCCTTGACGGTGATATTGAGGATGAACCGCCAAAATTGTAATGTGAGCTTCGTCTAAAATTGACCAAAAGCAACCCATTCCTAGCAAACTTGTGCTGGAGGAGGGAGAAAATAAACCGAGTAAATCGCTGTTGGGACTATCCAATTCTCGTTTGTAGCCGTCCAGAGTCCAAAGTCCGCCAAAACAGGCTTGATCGAGTTCCAGAATAGCACTGAGATTTTCTAATGCCAGTAATTTAATTTCTAAGTCTAATGAAATCACATTTATTGAATAACGTTACAAACCCTTTGTAAACTGGGAATCGGGAGACGAACTCAAAGCCCGTAATTTGAACAAGGAAAACTTTTATAGTTATGGTATCGACTCACCCCACTGGGGTTCAACATTCTGGAAGTCAATATTTACCTCAAAGGCACGACACCAAGGCAAATCCATCGCCTAATCAAGAACTTTTACCCTTGACTGCCAGAGTTCATCATCATGACCTCTTGGAAATTGGTGGGTGTGATGTCACAACCCTAGTTGAGCAGTTTGGTTCACCTTTATATATTTTAGATGAAGAAACCCTGCGTTCGGCTTGTCAGCAATACCGAGATGCTTTCAAGCAATACTATAAGGGTGAATCTCAAGTATTGTACGCCTCAAAAGCTTGGAATTGTTTAGCAGTTTGTGCGATCGCCGCCTCTGAAGGTTTAGGAATCGATGTCGTTTCTGGCGGCGAACTTTACACCGCCTTGCAAGCGGGTGTTAGTCACGATAAAATTTACCTTCACGGAAATAATAAATCTCGTGAAGAATTAATTTTAGCGATCGAGTCTGGTGTTACCGTTGTGGCGGATAACTGGTATGAGTTGCATACCCTTGTGGAAATTGCCCAACCTGGTCAATCAATCCGCATCATGTTACGGCTTACTCCCGGTATCGAGTGTCATACGCACGAATATATTCGCACGGGACACTTAGATAGCAAATTTGGCTTTGATCCCAACGATTTAGATGAAGTTTTTGCCTTTGTCAGTCAACAATCTGCCCTGAATTGCGTAGGAGTACACGCTCATATTGGTTCCCAAATTTTTGAGCGCCAACCGCATCAAGATTTGGCGGCTGTTATGGTGCAGTGGCTGCGGGATGCCGGGAAGTATGGTTTAAATATTACAGAGTTAAATGTTGGTGGCGGTTTAGGGATTAAGTACATAGAATCAGACGATCCCCCTAGTATTGAAGAGTGGGTGAAGGCGATTTGTGAAGTAATTCAAGCAGCTTGTGCAGCCGAAAATCTGCCTTTGCCGAAATTACTGAGTGAACCAGGGCGATCGCTAATTGCTACAGCTTGCGTTACTGCCTATACTATTGGTTCATCCAAAGTCATCCCAGAAATTCGTACCTACGTAGCAATTGATGGCGGAATGTCTGACAATCCCCGCCCGATTACTTACCAATCAGTTTATCGGGCAGTCATTGCCAATAAAATGTCTTCTCCCCTAAGCCAAACAGTCACAATTGCTGGTAAACATTGTGAATCAGGAGATATTTTGATTAAAAATGCTCTACTCCCAAAGACTGAACCAGGGGATATTCTCGTAGTTATGGGAACTGGTGCGTACAATTACAGTATGGCATCTAACTACAACCGCTTGCCCCGACCGGCAGCAGTCGTAGTGGCGAATGGCGAAGCAAATTTAATTTTGCAACGTGAAACTTATGAAGATTTAATTCGACAAGATCGCCTACCAGAAAGATTAAAGAAATAGTCATTAGTCATTAGTCATTAGTCATTTGCAAATGACTAATGACTAATGACCAACTGTAAATTAGAGGCAAAAGTTTAATCCAGATGTCATGAGAGATTGGTGGAAGCAATGGCTGACAAACCTGGGGTGGTCACAGTCCTTGCTACTTGGGACTCTGGATATTGTGTTAGTGCTGGCGCTGACGTACATGATACTAGTTATTATTAGTGAGCGCCGGACACTATGGATGGTGCGGGGATTCATTATCTTAATGCTAGCCTCAGCACTAAGTGGCAGATTCGGACTACCTCTGCTAAGTTTTGTACTAGAAAAGTTGGTGATTGGCTGTGCTGTGGCGATGGCAGTTGCTCTACAGTTAGAGTTTCGGCGGTTTTTGGAGCAATTGGGGCGTGGCGAATTCCGCCAGATGTTTCAACCCGACCGTCTGGCAATCCCCAAATCTGATAGTGTAATTGATGAAATTGTTGAGGCTGTTAAAGAATTGTCAAAAAACCGCATTGGAGCTTTACTAATTGTGGAAACCACGGGGCCAATTGATGAGCGAGATTTTTCTGTGCCAGGAGTAAAGCTAAATGCGGAAGTTTCTAAAGAACTGATCCAAACAATTTTTCAGCCGAAAACTTTGTTACACGATGGAGCGACATTGATTCGTGGCTCACGGATCGTGTCATCAGGTATAATTTTACCACTTTCGGGACGCACAGCCTCACGCCAGCTGGGAACACGCCACCGAGCAGCAATGGGAATTACTGAGCGGGTCGAAAATTGCATTTGTGTCGTTGTCTCTGAAGAAACAGGTTCTATTTCCTTAGCGGAACGGGGAACCCTAAATAGACCGCTGACGATTAGGAAACTGAAAGAGTCATTAGAAGCTCTTTTGTCTCCAACCGTGGATAGGGAAGCTGTTGCTCCTGGTCTGTTGAGTTTTGTTCGTCGGATAGGTGGGAAGACACTAGCACTGGTTTCACGTTTACTCAGATTACCATCGACCGCTTCTCGAGATAAAAAATGACAGCACAACAAACTAAACTGCAAGATTTACCTACCGATTTAAAACGAGAATTATTGCCGCAGCACGTTGCGGTAATTATGGATGGTAATGGTCGATGGGCTAAACGTCAGGGTCTACCCCGAATTATGGGTCATAAACGAGGAGTAGATGCTCTTAAGGATTTACTTCGTTGTTGTCAGGATTGGGGAATTCAGGCGTTGACAGCTTATGCTTTTTCAACGGAGAACTGGAAAAGACCGCAGGAAGAAGTAGATTTTTTGATGACTCTGTTTCAAAGAGTTTTGCGCCAAGAACTGCGGGAAATGGTCGAAGAGAATGTTCAAATTAAGTTTGTAGGGAATTTGCAAGACCTGCCGCGATCGCTCCAACAAGAAATTTCTCGTTCAATGGAAGCAACTAAGAATAATCGTGGTATCCGGTTTTCGGTAGCAACTAATTATGGCGGACGGCAAGAAATTTTACAAGCTTGTCAGGCGATCGCCAAACAAGTTCAGCAAGGGCTGCTACAACCCGATGAAATTAATGAACAGGTCTTTGAGAGCCACTTGTACACAGCCGGAATTACTGACCCAGATTTATTAATTCGCACCAGTGGAGAAATGCGCCTTTCAAATTTTCTTCTCTGGCAAATGGCTTATGGAGAAATTTATATTACCGATGCTCTCTGGCCCGATTTTGACCGCGCCGAATTTCATCGTGCCTTGTGTGCCTACCAGCAACGGGAGCGGCGATTTGGGAAAGTCTAAATTTTCTTACGCAGTTATACTTATAAAACTATAGTCAACTAGTATAAAATAGTAATTAAAGAAAATATAATCAAGTATTTTTCGGTCGTCGCAGTTTCTTGGAATTCATTGGGCCGAGAATTTGATTCAGGCTACGCAACTGCTCTGCTGTACCCATACCAATTAGCCGATCTCCCGGCATTAAAATTGTATCGCCAGTGGGGCCACCGATTAAAGTCCCATCAACGCGGCGAATTGCAAGAACCAATGCTCCAGACTGCGATCGCAATCTCGCCTTTTGCAAACTTTGACCCACAAAAGGACAGAAAGCCGGGTCGAGTAAAAATTCTTCCATATACAACTGGCGGTCTGCACCTGTCAAAATCCCATCTACAAAGTCCAACACCTGGGGTCTAAGTGCCGCAGCAGCCATCCGCTTTCCACCAGTAATATAGGGGGATATCACTTCATCTGCGCCACCGCGTCGTAACTTCTGCAAAGCTTCTTCTGTACTTGCCCGTGCAATCACCCGAATTCCCGAATTCAGTGTTTTAGCCGACAATACGATGTATAAGTTTTCAGCATCAGAAGGAAGGGCTGCAACGATACAAACCGCCCGTTCAATACCAACTTTCAAAAGTGTGTCATCTAATGTAGCGTCACCCTGGTATGCTGTATAACCTTCAGTCTGCGCCCTTTGTACTGATTCCATCTCCGAATCAATCACCACAAAAGGTGCGTCTTCTGCCTGAAATTCCTTGGCAATTTGACGACCAGTCCGGCTAAATCCACAAATGATGTAGTGTTCTGTTAGGGATTCCATTAACCGCCTCTGTTGCTGTAGCCGAATTCCTTCTTGAAAGTAGCCTTGAATGATCGCTTCGGTAAATCTATTGACAATGTAACCGATGTTAACTACACCCAACAAAATCAGGGCAATGGTAAATAATCTTCCTCGGCTACCTAGTGGGTGCGTCTCTCCATATCCCACAGTTGCTAAAGTGATGACTGTCATGTAAGCTGCATCTTCCCACGCCCAGCCCTCAACTAGTGCGTACCACGAAGTGCCAATTAGGAAAACACCGCCGAGAGCGATCGCCCCAGCCATTAACTCCTTTTGGATACGTTGATATTTTTGCTCAAGTGTTGAGAATGACGTAAAAATAGTACTTTTAACCCAATATTTCTAGTTTTCTAGTAACTTTTTAATATTCGTCCTTTTTAGTATATTTAATCTAAGTAAGTGGGCAAGAATAAATCAAACTAAGTTACGCCATGTAAAATTAATTAAATTGTCTCTTAGCAAGGGCTGAAGCCGCTTACTACAAACCTTTAATTATTCATACTTATTTACTTACAAGTTATTTAAGTAACTCATGACTACTTAGATTGTTTCTTCTTTTCAGCTCATAAGTTTCGCATTGAGGATTAATCGATGACTCAAGCCCTACAAAGAAAACTAGTTACATTTGAAGAATTTATCGCTAAATACCCCGACAACTCAAATAAACGCTACGAATTACACGATGGAGTAGTAATCGAGATGCCACCACCTACAGGCGATCATGAGGAGATTATTTTATTTTTAATCGAGAGATTTATTTTAGAATATACCCGACTAAAACTACCTTATGGCTGCCCCAAAACAGCATTGGTTAAACCATCTGAAAGTGAATCCGCTTATTTACCAGATGTGCTGTTGTTAAACCGCCCCAATCTAGCAAATGAACCTTTGTGGAAAAAAGAATCTACTCTTACTCAAGCAGAGTCAATCCCTTTGGTAGTTGAGGTTGTAAGTACAAACTGGAGAGATGATTATTTCACGAAATTGGGTCGTTATGAAGAAATCGGCATCCCGGAATACTGGATTATAGACTACGCAGCACTGGGAGGCAAGCGATTTATTGGCAACCCCAAACAACCGACAATATCGATTTATTCACTAGTTGAGGGCGAATACCAACTCTATCTGTTTCGTGGAAGCGATCAAATTATCTCACCCACTTTCCCAGAATTGAATTTAACCGCAGAGCATATTTTTAATGCTGGTAATATTTAAACGGCATTTTAAAAAGCTCAAAGTTGAACAATGTTACAGTTTTCCCAGACACAGCAAAGGTAATTTCGTCATTTGCCCTAGTACCATCAAAATTGTAGGCTAGTATTTGACGAGTCAGGCTTAGACATCAGTGAGAAAACCCCTACACGCTACCCAAGATTTGGACGGCTGCGTCTATGGAAATTGCCTGTTGCTCATACTCTTGCTCAAGCGTTGAGTACAAAATTTTTTTCACCACTGCCAAGCGTTTGAGGTGACATAAGCGTTAGCCTAAGAAGAAGTACGATCTGTGCTAAATAAAAAGTATTTTTTAGGGATTTCTAGGAAACTAGTAAATAACTATATAATGAAAAACTTTCAGGAGGAGCGGTAGTGAGCCTACAAACTCTCGTTGACCAAGCCACCATCCCCCCAGATTCAGGGTCAGCATCTAGTCCCTTTGATGCAGATAGCTTTAATGAAGCTGTCATGTCTACCTACGCCCGGTTTCCCTTAGCCCTAGAACGGGGTGCTGGATGCCGGGTTTGGGATACGCAGGGGCGGGAATATCTGGATTTTGTAGCGGGAATTGCTACTTGTACTTTGGGACACGCCCACCCAGCGATGGTAGAAGCGGTAACACGCCAAATCCAAAAGCTGCACCATGTCTCTAATTTGTATTACATTCCTGAGCAAGGTGAATTGGCAAAATGGCTTGTCGATCATTCCTGTGCCGATCGCGTATTTTTCTGCAACTCTGGAGCGGAAGCTAACGAAGCCGCAATTAAACTGGCGCGGAAATATGCCCACACAGTATTAGAAATTGACAAACCAATTATTTTAACCGCCAATGCCAGTTTCCACGGACGGACTTTGGCGACCATTACCGCTACCGCACAACCGAAGTATCAAAAGTATTTTGATCCCTTGGTTCCTGGGTTCCACTACGTAAATTACAACGATATTAACGCTGTGGAAGTGGCGATTAGCGAGTTGGATGAAGGCGATTACCGGGTAGCGGCAATTCTGATTGAGCCATTGCAAGGAGAAGGCGGTGTGCGTCCAGGAGATGTTGCCTATTTCAAAAAGCTCCGGCAGATTTGCGATGAAACTGGCATTTTATTGATTTTTGATGAAGTGCAAGTTGGTATGGGACGCAGTGGCAAATTATGGGCTTATGAACATCTCGGCGTTGAACCGGATATTTTCACCAGTGCCAAAGGCTTAGGTGGCGGTATCCCCATTGGTGCAATGATGAGCAAGAAATTCTGCGACGTTTTTCAACCAGGAGAACACGCTAGCACCTTTGGTGGTAATCCTTTTGTGTGTGGCGTAGCACTCAGTGTTTGCCAGACATTGGAACGAGAAAATATTTTGCAGAATGTGCAAGACAGGGGTGAACAGTTGCGATCTGGATTAAAAGCGATCGCAGCAAAATATCCTCAGCACATTGGCGAAGTTCGGGGTTGGGGTTTAATCAACGGTTTAGAGTTGCGAGCCGATATCCAACTAACCGCAGCCGATGTCGTCAATGCTGCTATCAAAGAGGGTCTATTACTCGTACCCGCCGGGCCAAAAGTAGTTCGATTTGTGCCACCGCTAATTGTCACAGAAGCAGAAGTAAATACTGCCTTGGAAACTTTGGAAAAAGTGATGTCTAACGAAAAGACGCAGAGCGCCTACGCAACTGCCACAAAGTAGGCAATCTGGAAAATAAATTAGGGTAGCACAGATGTGCTATCCTTTTTCATTCCGGGGAGATTTCCCGATAAGCTTGCCGACACTGTTCATAATTGTCTGGCAAAATCTCAGCATTCCCGAAACATAATTGTTCGTGAGTGGTAATTAAAGTTTCGTAAGGCTGTACGGGAGTCACAGACGATCGCAGCAATTGCAGATATTCTCCATCGGTACGGCTAAGTTTGTGGGGTGCGATCGCTTTTTGATGCAACTGCTGTAACATCGCTAAATAAACACAACGGCAAGCTTCACGGTAGTTACCTTGACGGTAGAATTCTTGCGATCGCTCCAACAAAAGAGCAATAGATGAATCATTAGAGCGATTTTTGACGCGAAAATCAGTGATATTGCCACTTCTATTTAGCCAAGAATAAACATAAGGACTGAATTCTCGCCATAATCGCCAACCCACCCAGGCTATAAATAATCCCAATACCAGCCAAAACAGGAATTTCAGCAATTCACTAAGCCTTGGGCTAATTGACCATCCAGTAGGCAATTCTGGTAGAGCTTGTTCAAAGCGGTAAAACTGGTATTCCCACCATTCACCCGCTTGTTGTTGGAATTGAGATAAATGCCAACTCCAGCTAGTTTTTTCAAAAGTATCTGTCATAGAGGAGAGTGGAGAGTGGGGTGGTAGAGGAGCAGGGGGCAGGGGAGCAGGGGGGCAGGGGGAGAATTATTGAACAAGTCTCTTCCTTGTCTACCTTGTCTCTTCTCCATACCCAATGCCCCATGCCCCATGCCCAATTACTAATGACTAATGACTGTTGACTCTTTTTTTATCATTAGCCAGCCGATGGCGACAAGTAGCGCACCTAACGCAAGAAATCCTAAGTCCCAAGCTAACTCATTTGGACCTGATTTCACATGATGGACACCGAGAATTTGGTGGTCAATTAAACCTTCAACCAAGTCGAACAACCCAGTCCCAATCAGTATCGATCCGATAAAGGTTTGTGATGACCAAGGAACATCATCACGTCTTCCAGCACGCCATAGTAACACAAGTCCTGCCACGGTGAATACCCAATTTAAGGTATGAAAGAACCCATCCCATACCATGTTCAAATCTATATTCGCCCTGTTTGTCAGAGGTCTAATGTTACTGAGCATGTGATGCCACTGGAGGATTTGATGCAGTAAAATTCCATCAATAAACCCTCCAAGACCCACACCAAGAAAAATTCCAGCAGTAATTAGTGGTGCGCGTCGGTTGAGGGTTTCACTTTTCGCCTCCATTGTCAACCTCATAGATAGGCTTTTTTACCAAAATACAACTCTTTTGAGAGAAATATCTTCTATCTTGAGGCAAGTACCATGTTTAACTTAAATTAATCAATCTTCAAATTTAATCTGCATACCCGCTTTCACTGGGTCGAAATCTTGAGGTAAATGGGTGTTGCGATCGTAGTCTGCTTTTTCGAAGTTTGCTCCTTTGAGAGCGGCTTGGCGGAGATTTGCTGACATCAACAATGCTCCCCTAAGATCGGCATCCTTCAGATTAGCTTGACCCAGATCGGCAAAGCTCAAATCAGTCCCCCTCAAATTAGCGCTACTCAGGTTAGCTTCACTCAAGTCTGCATAACTCAGGTCAGATCCTTTCAAGTTAATGCCTTGCAAATCGGCATTACCCAGTTCTGCTTTACTAAAGTTCCGTTTTCCTGCTGCATAACTCTCCACGAGAGTAGCGGCACTATTTATAGGCTGTTGAAAATTGACTTCAGGCATATAACAGCGTCACAGGTTGCTCGTTATTACTTTCACGTACCCTTTTTAATTACGAATTACGAATTAGTAATTATTTGGTCATCCTTCCTAAATGTAATACATTAGTTCCTTCTGTTCTCGGATCGATCTTCGTTCACAAAGGTCTTGGAGGGTATATTTTTCCAAAACGGAGTTAGCAGCCTGACGTGCTTCTTGCCAAACTTCCTGAATTAGCTCACCTTCTACCGTGTTGGGAGTCGGCTCACAGGGAGAGACAACAATATCTGACCCTTCCATGCAGCTAAAAGCATCCAAAACTGTAATCTTTCCGGGATCTCGTGCCAGAACATAGCCACCTTTGGCTCCGCGTATACTCTTAATTAAACCTCCACGTCTTAATGTTGCTAGGAGTTGTTCTAAATAGCGGTTCGGGATGTCTTGCAATGCCGCTATCTCTCGAATTTGTAGGGCTTCACCGTTAGGGTAGCAGGTTGCCAACTCTAACAGGGCTAGAAGTGCGTATTCTGATTTGTTAGAGATTACCACAGGCGTAATATTTTAAGCTCATATTTAAAGATACAAAGTTTTTGAGTTTGTTTCCCTAAGCTACTGCGAAGAAAAACTTTACAATCAACCTATTGTTGACCGGCTTACTCTACTTTAAAGACCTTCTAGCATACAAGCAATTACTTTTTTTTTTAAATCCAATAAATAAAAGTGATTGATTAGCTATACATGGAAATTTATTGAAAATGGGAGAATGACTGTAAAGGTAGTTCCCGCACCGATCGCACTTTCGACTGTAATCTCGCCGCCATGTAAATCTACAGCCTGCTTGACGATGGACATCCCCAATCCCATTCCTGGAATATTGGCTGTATTACTAGCGCGATGGAAGGGTTCAAAGATGTGTTCAATGTCAGAAGGGGGAATGCCAATACCAGAGTCTTGAGTCTGAAATATAGCTTGCTCGTTGCTAGTGGTTAGAGAAAACCTAACTGTACTACCAATGGGAGAATATTTTAGACAATTCGAGAATAAATTACTCAAGATTTGCCGTAGTAGTTTGGCGTCTAAATTAGCTCTTGTAGATTGGCACTCACTGCTAAAAACGATCGCATGTTGTGAGCGATCGCTCTGTTGTAATTCTTCTAATAAATCGCAGCAAAATTCCACCAAATTTATAGGTGTTGGATTAAACTCTAACTTGCCTGTTTCATCCTGACTCACCACTAAGACATCATTCAACAACTGGGTTATATGCATAACTGATGTTTGAATACGACGCAAGTGCGTTTCTTGTCGCTCTTGGCTCCAGAGGTGGCGATAATGTTCTAGTAGTTCCGCAGAAGAGTGGATGGTAGCCAAAGGGGTGCGAAACTCATGGGAAGTGATGGTGAGCAAGCGGGATTTAAGTTCGCTAAATTCCCTTTCTTTGGCAAGCGCTTGTCGCATCGCCTCTTCTGCCCATTCTAGCTTGGCTTGGGTTCGCTTGCTTTCGCTAATATCCCGCAATAGCCAGCGCAGACCAACTAACTCACTATATTGATTACGGATAGCAACCACCTTAACCGCAGCCATAGTAGATGTTTTGTCACGTGGTCGCAGGTTTACTTCCCACTCTTGCATTTTCCAGTCTGGGAATTGGGCGCGATCGCGCAGATGAGTTAGTTTCAAATGAAAAGCAATTATTTCTTTCTCAAGTATAAAAATCCCTATGGAGTGGCCCAACAATGAACTTTTAGAAATGTTAAGCAGAGTGGTGGCGGCTGAGTTAGCTTCCTGAATTATCCCTTTTGTATCAGTCACAAAATAAGCGTCTGGTACTTCCTCAAATAGTTCTTGGTAGCGTTGACGTTGTGCTAACAAGGCCTGTTGAGTATTGGATAATTCTTCATTCTGTTGCTTTAAATCTTTATTCACTAGTAGGAGTTCTTCCAAAGTTAGGTAAACTTCTTTGAATACTGCGGTGACGAGTTCAATATCTGCCTGTGCTTTTTGCTGTTCACTCTGGCGTAGCAAGAGGGCGACGCGCTTACGCATATTCTCTATCTGCAAAGCTAAATCGTCCAAATTCACGCTCTTGCTCCTAATTGCTAAAGTCGGGTTTTATTTTAGATTCCCTATTTAGACGATCTTAGCTTTTGGAGTTTAGCAGTTATCAGTAATTTCAGTGTAGTTTTAGGTAGTTTCAGTTCTTTGGGGAGATTAGGACTGAATACAGCAGAATTCAGAAGTAAAACACGTTTTCTAACTGGCTTTAAGACGAATCGTTATGTACTTTATCTTCCTTCAAATCTGCTGTAAGTAATCAAGCGGTTCTCATTTGTTCACTGTTTTTGTCTGGAAATAGTTACTCAATTGCTCTCGTAGGTCTGCCCATGTAATACCTTCTAGGCTGGGTAAAACAATATGAGCGGCTCCAACTCGTTCAACAGGGCCGAGTCCTAATGCCCACATACCAGCAGCTAGAGCAGCTTCAACACCTGCTGCGGCATCTTCTACAACTATAGATTGCTCTGGTTCGATTCCTAGCTGCTTGGCTGCGTACAGAAATAGGTCGGGGGCTGGCTTGGGTTCTTGTACACTGTAACCGTCTGCGATCGCATCTACTTTGCCGGCAATGCCCAATCGCTCTAGCACTGGGCGGGCATTTTTACTCGCTGAACCAATACCGATCTTAATCCCAGCTTGCCGCAGTTCATCCAACAAGGCGATCGCACCTGGCAATAAATCCTGGGGTGTCATATTTTGGATAAATTCCACATAATAGCGATTTTTACGCTCCATCATCTCCTCGATTTGTGCTTCCGAATACGGTCTATCCGCAATAATCAGCATCAGGGAAGCACGACGAGATACACCCCGCAGCGCTTCGTTAGCCTCCCGATTAAACGGTATACCCTCTTCATCTGCTAGCTTTTTCCAAGCTAGATAATGGAGTTCTGCTGTATCTGTTAGCACACCATCTAAATCAAAGATAAATCCTTGGATGTTGGGCATGGGCGAGGGTTCATGGGAAACAAGAGGCAGAGGCGGAGGGGAAAAACTTACTGCAACTTCTCCCCCGCTCCCCCGCTCCCCTGCCCCCAATTCCCCATGCAAATCGAAGTCATGCCATTCCCCGCGCCAGTGCAGTTTAAATTTCAGGCGCTTCCAGCCAGGGGGAAGATGGGGATTGGCTACGGGGCCATTTTCGGTTAGCTGGATGCCACCGAATCCAAAAATTACAGCTTGCCAAATGCCACCTGCACTAGCACCATGAATTCCATCGTTGGTGTTTCCTCGGTTATCTTCAAGATCAACCATTAAGGCTCGCATAAATTGTTGGTAAGCTTCGGTTGATTTGCCCAAGTCGGAAGCTAAGATAGCCTGAACTGCTGGGCCAAGGGACGAACCATAAGTAATATCAGTGCGGGGTGCGTAATAGTCCCAGTTTGTCTGCAATGCTTTTTCGTTATAGGGAAAATCTGCTGATTCCCGCATTAAATATAGGAGCATTAATATATCTGGTTGCTTGATTACTTGATATTTATTGATTTGATTGACACCTAAGATGGCTTGCATGGAGCGATCGCGTGGTTCATAATCTGCTAAATTGATATCTTCTGATTGGAAAAATCCCTCGAACTGCTCGATTAGTTCTGTTGATGGATCGTAGAGAAACAAGATTTTAGCGATGATATCTTGCCAGTGCAATCGTTCCTCTGGGGTAAGCTTTAGTTTCTGTTCTAGTTCGGTAGTTTGTTCGGGGAATTTGTGAGCCAACCAATCATAGACTGCGATCGCTTTCTCTAGATGCCATTGCGCCATCCGGTTTGTAAAGGCGTTGTTGTGGACGAATTCATGGTATTCATCTGCTCCGATTACTCCCCGAATTTCATACCGTTCGCGCTCAGGATTGAATTCAACTCGACTACCCCAAAATATTGCCGCATCTAAGATAATCTCTGCGCCACACTTTTGCATCCAGTCATCATCACCAGTAGCTTGCCAGTAGTTCCAGACTGCGTAGGGGATATCTGCATTAATATGAATTTCGCGATCGCGGCACCAAATCCGCACGTCTTCACCATAAAAATCATTGCCGATAGCCCAACGTGGTGTCACTTCATCTCCAGTAACAGCACTTTCCCAGGCAAACATTGCTCCTTGATAGCCGTAATGGGCTGCCTTGCGTCTAGCTCCTGGTAAGGTGTGCCAACGGTAACTGAGTAAATTGCGGGCGATCGCTGGTTGGGTAAACAGAAACAACGGCTGCATAAAAATTTCTGTATCCCAAAAGATATGACCGCGATAGCCAAACCCAGAAAGGGTTTTAGCAGGAATGCTCACCTTGTCATCATGCCGTGGCGCAGCAATCAGCAGTTGAAACAGATTGTAGCGAACAGCAAAAGTAGCTGTGCTATCCCCTTCAATGAGGATGTCACTTTGCTGCCAAACCTCATCCCATGCCTGTTCATTGGCTTTTAGTAATGTTGTGTAATCGGGCAGGTGCGCGAGTTTTTCTTGAGCAGCTGTTACTGGTGTGTCAATCTCCCGCGAGGTAAAAACTGTCACAATCTTATCCACCGTTACGGTCTGTTGCACTTTAGCCAAGAAGGTCGTGCTTAAAGTTGGATAACCAGGTGCAGTACTGACTTGCAAAGATGCTTCACTGCCTAATATTGTCACCTTAGCTGCCATACCGAGTTCAATTCGGGAACTGCGGGTGCGGCGTTGTAACCAAATTCCTTGGTCGATTTTGCCCTGATCTAGTCCTTCCCAGTGATTTAAACCCTGATTTTCTGGATAGCCATTGATACTAGCTTGAATTTCGATTAACCCCTCAAAATCTACTGGGGTTAGATGGCAGCGTAACGCCAACACATGCGGATCTGCAAGACTAGCAAAGCGTTCAAAGCTGATGTCTATGGTATCGCCACTGGGAGAGCGCCAACGCACGGCTCGGATTAGTAATCCTTGGCTTAAATCAAGTTGGCGATCGTAGCGCAATATCTCACCTTGATCGAGACGGAAGCGATCGCCGTTTACAATCACTATCAAGGGTAGCCAGTCAGGGCAATTTACCAGTTCAGTGTAAACTACAGGCACATCATCGTAGACACCGTGGATAAAAGTAGCTGGCAATGCATGAGGATAACCTTCCTCAAAACTGCCTCTTGTTCCCAGGTATCCATTGCCGATCGTAAAGACGGTTTCTTTGGAGTGCAATTGCTCAGGGTCAAACTGGGTTTCGATTAATATCCAGTCTGTGTAAATAAAATGGCGAGAACGACCTTTTGTTTGCATAAGTTGTGAGTGGGGATGTTGAGTCTTTGAGCTAGATGAACGGAGTTCCGAGGTGGATGAATCCAGTTCCGAGGTGGATGAACGGAGTTCTGAGGTGGATGAATCCAGTTCCGAGGTGGATTAACGGAGTTCCGAGGTGGATTAACGGAGTTCCGAGGTGGATGAATCCAGTTCCGAGGTGGATGAACGGAGTTCCGGGGTGGATGAACGGAGTTCCGGGGTGGATGAATCCAGTTCCGAGGTGGATGAACGGAGTTCCGGGGTGGATTAACGGAGTTCCGAGGTGGATGAATCCAGTTCCGAGGTGGATGAACGGAGTTCCGGGGTGGATGAATCCAGTTCCGAGGTGGATGAATCCAGTTCTGAGGTGGATTAACGGAGTTCCGAGGTGGATGAATCCAGTTCCGAGGTGGATGAATCCATTTCTAACTCTCCCTTGCTCCTCTGCTCCCCTACTCCCCTGCTCCCCCGCTCCCCTGCTCCCCCACTCCCTCATCCCCCCTTATGCTTTTCCAAAATCTTTTCGACTCTGGGTTTATAAATGAGATGAAATAAGGTTTCCATGTAGCGATCTCTAGCTTCGTTATTTTCGGGAGCAACAAAGTTCCAAAAACTAAACATTTTAGCAAGCAGTAGTAATTGATTGCTATGTAAATGCCAATTATATTTGTGATGAATTCGCTGACTCATCCATTCTGAAACTTCTTGCCAGTATTCAGCACGAGCATCACATTTTGCAAGAAAGTCTAAAATTTTCGTTGTCGTTCCTTCTAAGTCTGTAGGATTAACATTAAACTCATTTTCTTGGTTCTCAAGAATTTCTAAAGAGCCGCCAAATTGGGTAGTGAAAGTAGGTAAGCCGGAAATCATGGCTTCCAAAATACTCCGTCCAAAGGATTCAAAGTGGGCAAAATGAATATAAATTCCTTGAGAATCTGCAACTACTCGGTAGGCTTCGCCGAGTTCCCTACTAGGGATACGCATCCCTACCCAGCGAATCTTGCCATAGAGATGATATTGATCGATAATGTCGTGAAGTTTTTGGATTTCTTCTGCTTCTTCTGAGTTTGTAGCTTCATCTGGACGAAGTTTACTAGTTAAGAAAATCAGATTGCAATGCTCTTGCAAAGCCTGACTTTTACCAAAGCATTCAGCTAAACCAGTGAGATTATTGATTGATGTGACAGTATCAACAGCAAATATTGCTCGCTTATTAGGCCGCTCTAACTGACCAATTATTTGAGAGTCTTCGCGGCTAAATAGTAAGTCGTGAACTTGTGTGCAAAGGTTAGAATCTCGCTTTTCTTTTTGGCTATAGGGAAAGAAAATATTTTCATTTACCCCCGGTGGTACTAAGTTGAATTTAGGACTAAATAAATCAATCCCATCAACAACATGATATAACTGCGGCATCGTAAACCACTTGTACGACTCGTATTGACCTATGGTGTCGGGTGTGCCAACAATTTCTTGATAGGACGATGTAATAATGAAGTCGGCTGCATTCATGCTAATCAAATCGGCGGTGAATTGTGCCGAGAAGTGGTATTTATCTTCTAAATCTTGCCAATACAAATTGCTAAATAGATATTTAGGTTTTTCCAGGGAATGGGCAATATTGCACTGGGTGACTTTCATCCGTCGAGATAAGAGAAAAGCTACTAAATTACCATCACTGTAATTGCCAACAACTAGATTAGGCTTGTCTTTAAAATGAGCTAGTAATTCTCTTTCTGCATCTACAGCAAACTGTTCTAAATAAGGCCAAATCTCAAATTTAGAAATCCAATTATTGGTAATTTCTGGATTGAATTCACCAAAAGGAACGCGCAATATCCAAGCATTTTCGGTATCTTGGACTTTTTCTAAGGGCAGGTTACAAAATGTGCCTTCACAGTTAGGGATTAATCGGGTCAGAATAATCACATGGGGTTTAAGACCTAACTGGTCGAGTCCAGCGAGTTTGATTTGTTCGCGCAGCTCGTTTTCTAAGCTACGAGCTTGTTCGAGGACGTAGATAACTTGACCGAGTGTTTCATCTCTTCCCAAAACATCCTCCTGTCCCACCCAGCCGTGGACTGAAACAAGGACGACGCGAAAGACAGCGGGGACGCGAGCTACAAATGTTTCTAAGATGCCGGGTTCTGGGGAGTAAATGAGTCGGTCGAGAAGTTCTAAAGTTTCAGAGACTCGCGCCGCAGTGTTACCCCAACCCGGCTCAAATCCGAGTTCTTGGAGGTCAAAGTTAAATTTTTCATAAGGTTCATCAGGCGATCGCTCACTCAGCAATTTGAGCGCTAGCTTAATTTGTTTGGCTAACTGAATACCAGAAGGAATGCGATCGCTCAACAATAGGCGAATACCGTTGCATTGCAGCCCATGTAATGCTTTAAATAACATTTCTACCCAATATTGGGGGTTAGTCAACAATTGACTGCACAGATAACGGTTGAGGAAGGCTAAACCTTGACCAATATTTCTAGCGTCGTCGATTCTTGGAGAACTCTCATAGAAGGGGTGGAGGTCGATTTCGAGGATATGGGGTTGGTAGCGGTTGACTAGACGATCTCTCACATCTAACAGCGCTTGAGGCGTCATCTGCTCGAACCTGCTAAAATCGGCTGTCAGTTGCCAAACTTCTTGATTGGCAATCTTCGGTCGAATTACGAACCACGTACTTTCCTCTTCGAGAATTATTTCGTGGGTGTATTGTATTAGTTTGCCAACAGAAGAAGAGTAGTAAAAATAGGCTGGCTTTTGGGATTGATGACAGTAATCGGCAAAAGCTTGCAAAATCTCATTTCTTAGAAAGTAATGCTTACCTGAAGCACTCAACGCATAAATCAACTGATGTAGAGCAGTTTTTTCATCACCGTTGGAGAGAGCTTGAACTAATTCATACATGATGACGAATTCCAGAAATTTAGCTAGGCAACAACCTCATTTTTCTTTCCAGTCTTCGGTTTGTTGAGGTATATTCCCCAAACGATAATAAATGACTATAAAAATATTCGCGTCTAGCTCTGGGATGAAAGGCTGTGAGAACTTCAAATCTATGGGATGAGGGATTGAAGGAAGGCGGACAAGGGAGAATTATTGAACAAGTTTCTTTCTCAATCAGGTATAAAACACTATTCCCAATTAAGTACTAAAGCAAAATTGGAGCGATCGCTAGTAGAGCATCACCCCATAATTAACAATTAAAAATTAATTTATTTTAATTTTTAATTCCGCCTTGCGGTACTAGTCTTATATCAAGCCTAAACTAATAACTTTTTGTAGTGCTTTTTCAA
Source organism: Nostoc sp. JL23 (assembly GCF_017115065.1). Taxonomy (NCBI): domain Bacteria; kingdom Bacillati; phylum Cyanobacteriota; class Cyanophyceae; order Nostocales; family Nostocaceae; genus Nostoc; species Nostoc sp. JL23. The sequence goes on along the minus strand of NZ_JABXKN010000145.1, from coordinate 96,271 downwards.
AGCCTATACCCTGTTTGATGGCGATATACAAAAATACTATTGCAGCTGAACGAATTGAATTATCGCAATGTATCAGAGTCGGTTTGGGTAGCTTAGTGATGAGCTGATATATCTCGATCATACCTTGATGATTAATATTTTCCGCTTGAGTTTGGAGATTAACATAATACAATCCCAAAAGCTCAGTCTTTTCCTGCTCATGAGCGAGTAAGCCTGTTTCGTTAGCCAAACGTAGGTTCAGTACAGACTTATAACCCTCATCAGCTATTTGTTGCAGCTGATTTAGTGTAATTTGCCCAGCGATCGATAACTCATCATTAATCTTCCTAACAATATTCATCAGCCGCATTAACCCTATTTTGGCAAACTTGCCTACACTCTAAACTTAGGAAAACAATCTGAGGATCTTGTGAGGGATTGGACATTGGGCAGAAGAAGCAGAGGGGAAAAGTTACTGCAACTTTTCCCCTGCTCCTTTTATCTTTACTACCCTCTAAATAGATGGTGTAAAGTGTTCAATAATTCTCTGGCCGTATAGGGTTTTGATAAAATTACTTGCACATTCACATCAGCAGCTTGAGTAAACACATCCATTGAGTTCAGCCCGCTACAGGCAATAATTTGCAGCTGATTGCTCATTTTTCGCAAGGTGCGAATAGCAGTGATGCCATCCATTTCTGGCATCATTAGATCCATCAATACGGCATTTATTTGATGCTTGTGTTGGGCGTAAAGTGCGATCGCCTCAATGCCGTTACTGGCAGTTAGTATCTTATAGTTATGATTTTCTAGGATGATTGTGGCTATCTCCCGAATTTGGGCTTCATCATCTACAACTAAAATCAATTCTCCCTGTCCTGGAAGCACATCCAGGTCTTCTATCTTGAATACTGGGGTTGCTTCCACAGCTGGTAAAAATAGGTCAAATTTGCTGCCTCTACCAACATTGCTAGACACTTTAATAAAACCATCATGGCTTCTCATAATGCCCAGCACTGTTGAAAGTCCAAGCCCCGTACCTGTGTTGACCTCTTTGGTGGTGAAAAATGGCTCAAAAATTCTATCTAATATTTCTGGTGGTATCCCAATTCCATTATCGGCAACGGTAATCACAATATAATGCCCAACCTTGGCATCAAGATTCATTCTGGTATAAGCTTCATCAATAAACTTATTTTCCACAGAAATATTGATATTGCCACCATCTGGTAAAGCATCGCGGGCATTTACTAACAGATTCATTAACACTTGATGCAGTTGTGTAGTGTCCCCAGCGATCGCCCAAATCCCTTCTGGAATAACGGTGGAAAATTCAATAGATTTGGGAAATGTCTGTTTAGCAATTTGGATAATTTCTGAAATCAGATACTGGACTTGGATAATTGTCGGCTCTCCTTTATATCCTCGCGCAAAGGATAAGACTTGCTTCACTAAAGCTGCTCCGCGTTTAGCGTTGCTTTCTATCAGTGTCAGCAATTGCCTAGAAAGCTCCTCGTCTTGGAAACATTTTCCTTGTAATAATTGAGCCGCTGCCAAAATTGGTGTCAATATATTGTTCAAGTCATGAGCAATACCACCTGCAAGGGTACCAAGGCTTTCCAATCGCTGGGTGCGAAAAAACTGCTCTTCGAGTTGTTTCTTTTGGGTGATGTCAGTGTCAACTGTCAGGATGGATTTGGGATCTCCTGCAGAATCGCGCATCAATGTCCAACGGCTTTCCACAATAATCTTCTGACCGGATTTTGTAACTTTATGTAACTCACCTTGCCACGAGCCACTTTCAATTACGCTTTTTAGTGGTTCTTTCAATTGCTGGTGAGTTCCATCTGGGTATAAAATCTCGTGAAGGTCTTTGCCAATAACCTCTGTAGAAAGCCAACCGTACATCCGCTCTGCACCTTTATTCCAGAATAAGATTTGAGACTGGAAATCTCGAACTAATATGGCGTCGGTAGCGATATCAAGAAGAGCAGCTTGTTCGGAGATTTTTTGTTCCGCCAGCTTGCGCTCAGTGATATCCCGATTTGTACCGATGATCCGAATCGGCTGACCGACTTCGTTATAGTAGACTTGACCTTTGCAGTTTAACCAGTGTAGGCTGCCGTCGGGCCAGACAATTCGATATTCTGTAGATCCCTTTCCTTCCTCAATCATCCGAGCTATACTCGCAGCTACAGATTCGCGGTCTGCTGGATGGATTAAATTGAAATAGTCTTCAACAGTTGGACACAAGGTATTGCTCGGCAGACCATAAAGTAGCCCCATACTGGCAGACCAAACACAAGTATTGGCGATCAGGTCGCGATCCCATATCCCTATTTGGACAGCTTCGGTAGCTAAACTCAATCGCGCTTCACTTTCTCGCAGCGATTCTTCAGCCAGCTTGCGCTCGGTGATATCTTCGGCAATGCCACCATAGTAGCTAACTTTTCCTTGCTCATCATAGACAGCAAAACCCCGATTCCAAATCCAGCGGATCGATCCATCAGGTCGCAAAATCCGATATTCTGCTGAAATGGATTGACTACCACTAAGCAGTTGCTCGATTGATTGGGTGGCGCGATCGCGATCGTCTGGATGAACTGTGTCTACCCAAGATGTTGGTTGCTCAAATAAACCTTGGGAAGATCGACCCCAAATCTTCTCATAAGCAGGACTAATGTACAAAGGGTAGAATGAATCTGCGCTACCAATCCAGATCGTGGCGTGGGTATTTTCCGAAAAAGTGCGAAATTTCTCCTCACTTTGGCGTAGTGCTGCTTCAGCTAATTGGCGGTCATGTAGCGCGGCTTGCTGTTCGGTAATATCTCTGCCTACCTGTTGTATTTCAACAACCTCTCCTTTGTCATTCTGAATTGCGATCGCATTCCATTGAAAGTAGCGAAGACCGTTGGCTGTCAATGCACATCGCTCACAACTAGTCAAGGTATAATATGAAGATCCTAAAGCTGTGATACTTTCCATCACTTGAGGCAAGTCATCTGGATGAAGAAACTGTAAAAATGACTGACCACGAAACTCATCTTGTTTCCAGCCGAAGGTTTGACAAGCTGCCACATTGGCAAAGGTAATCTGCCCCTGCAAATCAATGCGGATAATTATGTCAGTTTGGCTCTCTACGAGTTGGCGATAGAGGTTTTCGCTCTGCCGTAATGCAGTTTCTGCGCTTTGGCGTTCAATAATTTCTTGTTGCAACAGGACGTTAGACATCACAAGTTCTGCTGTCCGTTCTGTCACTCGTTGCTCTAACTCCTCGTAAGCTTGGTGCAGTTTTTCTTTCACAACCTGGAGTTCTTCGAGGGCTTGCTGAAGTTCCTGATTAACTTGCATCATTTGAGCCGATTGTGCCTCAACCCATAATTTTAAATTATTTTGACTTTGGCTACGGACTTGCTCTATCTCAATTGGCTGAATATTTTCTGATTCATCAAGACAATAGCTTCGACTAAAAAACTATCAGGGCTAATCGATCATAGAGAATGATTAATAACATGATTTCAGCTAGCTAATTTAAGCAGTTGCTCGTTGAATCTTATGGTTAATTTGTCAATTATAGTGATCTTCCTGAAATTTATCTGAAGATAATTTGAGGATTTTGTGAAAAAACGGCTAAATCAGCCGGAAAGCATTACTTAAGAAATGTGTATAAGTTTTGCTAAATAATTAAGTATTTTAACTATCTTCACAAGTTTCTCATATTTAAATACTATAGTCAAAATATAGACAGTTTCTTTTAAATATCTACGGGCTTCTCAAGTAGCTGCCCTAATTTGCAATAACACTTTTATGAACAGGATTTGAGAAAAATATGAATTACTGCCCTTGCTGCTCAAGCCTACTTTTAGAACATATACGCGGTGCAGAGACTTACTGGTTTTGTCGCCACTGCTGGCAGGAAATGCCTATTTATAATTGGAATGAATCCAGTTCATTCGCTGATGTTGTCCTGGGTAAACTACCTAGAAAGCCTCAACAAGAAAAACGTAGGAGTACTATTGTCTACGCAAGCCAATGGCAATCGATTACCGAATGGATTGGGTTAGAAGAGTTATCTACCTAATCCAATTTACTGAAATCGTTTAGTATAATTATTTTTCTTTATTTCAGTAATTAATTGCTAAAAATGTGAGATTGTAGCCCAAGGATCAGGTATTAACTGAGACAGATCAAAAAGAAGACAGAAAACTTTCTCAAACCCACAGCCAAAGAGGTGAGGTTGCTTCTAAGGTTAGGCTATGTCCAACTAGAGGAGCAAGCCATAATTAGCCATTCCCATGCAGAGTTACAATTTTTCTTAACTGATCTGTATTGGCTTTTAAGGAGTTCGGTGTCAATAATTATTGTTGGGATAAAGAAGGAAGAAAAAGAGTTTGAGCCTTGTTTACTTTTCTTCACACAGCTTGTTTTGATTGTGGTAACTTGCTTAACAGAGAATTATTGCTACGCTAGCGATGGTTCCCTTATCTTTTCAAGCACCTCAGCCATGCATAAAGATTTATTGCTTACTTTAATAATCTCTTGTTTATAACTCCCGATTAATTCGAGAGTTTTTAATGTTGAAAAATAGATTTGTAATTTTGATTTTATTGGGATGCAGCCTCAATCATCTTCCCAAGATTCATGATTCAGTAAATCGATAATTCTATCTCTGAGTAGAAATTCGTTTTTTTCTAGCTCAAGTTCAAAATTAATCCATTCACGATGAGGAATATATTTACAGAGGGTATAAATTGGCTGCTGACGGTTAACAAGTCTCTTTTTAACAAGTTGAAGTGCTTCTTCCTGGATAACCTTGATGTCATATTTAACCGTAGTATTCATAAGTCGTTCCTTTATTTTCAATCAAGGAATTAAGACTCAAAACAATAGTTGCTTTGACTCTCCCTTAAAGTTATCAAATAAAATTGGCGAAAATTGTGAAGAATCAAGACATTAATAGTTGCTGGAAGTTAAATACAGAATATTTCAACTTCTCTACGAACACGAACAGCTTGTCAAAGATAGAGGCTACGCCAACGTGAGATACAGAAATACCCAACCACTTTCCCTTTTGTAAGGGTTGCCACTACCTTGATCGACCCGACTCACTTGTTCGCTCTTAGCGTTCCTGCTATAAAAGCAAGTGGAGTGAGGTTTGGGGAGGGGTGTAACTTTTATAGTTACAAATAGTAAAATATTCTTTATAGGTTTAAGTATACCCTCTTTAGATAGGTTATTGCAGAAGACATCTTTAGAAATTAAATAATATGCACGATCTAGAACGCTTGTAGAGACATAGCAGTGCTACATCTTTCTACATACTTTTTCACCAGATGTCTAGAGCAAGAAGGCTGTCACAATCAGATGCAAACATCAAAAGAGAATATAGATGTTCTCTGGGCGACTTGTCAGAAGGTAGGCTAGGGTAAAGAACATTCTCTATAAAACTTATACTATGCTCTTGAATCTTGATAAAGTTCGTCAATATTTTCCTGCTCTAGCTGGTGAATGGACTTTTTTTGATAATGCTGGTGGGTCACAAACCTTGAAAAAAGTAGTAGATAGAATTAGCGAATTTCTCCTAAGTTCTGATGTCCAGTTGGGAGCTTCTTATGGGGTTTCTCAACTTGCTGGAGAACGATTGGCTTTAGCAACTAGGGGAATGGCTACTTTCATTAATGCCAATTCTTCTAAAGAAGTCGTTATGGGCCCATCTACTACAATGATGTTGAAAGTTCTCTCAATGTCTCTGGGTCAAACCTTTATACCTGGTGATGAGGTTATTGTTACTAATTGTGACCATGAGGCCAATATTGGTGCTTGGGTAGCTCTTGAAAAACAAGGAATGAAGGTTAAAGTGTGGCAAGTTCGTCCAGATACTTTAGAACTTCATTTAGCAGATTTAGAACTATTGATGAGTCAGCGCACAAAACTGGTAGCCTTGACTCATGCTTCTAATGTTCTGGGAACCATCAACCCGATCAAAGAAATTGCTGCATTTGTACACGATCGCAACGCTATGATTTGTGTAGATGGTGTAGCTTATGCACCTCATAGATTAGTTGATGTCCAAGATTTAGATGTTGATTTTTATACTTTGAGTTGTTATAAAGTCTATGGGCCTCACCATGCCTTACTTTATGGAAAAGAAGAACATTTATTAAGATTGCCTGGTCTTAACCATTATTTTATTGACCAGACAGACATACCTTATAAATTTCAGTTAGGGAATGTCAATTTTGAATTAAGTTATGGAATGTTAGGTTTATGTGATTATTTAAGTGAATTAGCACAATTGCACTACGGAAATGAAACTGCACCTGATTTGAGACATAAAATGGTGCAAGCATTTGATTTAATTAGCATACATGAAGAACATATTAGCGATCGCCTCCTAAATTACCTCAACAGCAAGGCTAATGTGCGAGTGATTGGTCAAGCAAAGGCTGACCGTCAATTCCGTGTACCAACTATATCTTTTGTCGTCGATGGAATTAATAGCTCAACCATTCCAGCAAAAATTGACCAACATTATATAGGAATTCGCTACGGGGACTTTTATGCTAAACGGCTCATTGAATACCTTGGTTTAGCATCCCAAGGTGGAATAGTCCGGGTGAGTATGGTGCATTACAACACCCTTGAGGAAGTTAACAACTTGATTGAGGCTTTTGAGCAGATATTTTAAGATTGGGGATTGGGGATTGGGCATGGAGAAAAGACAAGGGAGAGACTTGTTCAATAATTCCTCCTTGTCTCCCTGACTTTTCACGGTATCTGGAAAACCTCTCTCTAAATCTCTCTCCTTTTAGGAGAGAGACTTTGAATTTTCCCCCTTCTCGTGTCGGGAAGGGGGTTAGGGGGTTAGGTTTTTCGTGCGCTTTTCCACATAACGTGAAAAGTTAGCTTGTCTCCTTGTCTCCTCACTCCTGACTCCCTACTCCCCATTACCTGTTACTAAGCTGTAAAACTTGCACTTCTTCTTGTGGCAAAATTACTGTTTGACCCACAGGTAGAACAGCTAAGGCATTGGTTTGAGCTAAATTAATTAAATTCCCAGAACTGTGACTACCACCAGCTTTGTGAAATTCATAAACTCCATCAATTAAATGCAATTTCCCCCAAAGGTAAGTTTCACGTTTGCCATCCGATCGCAATTCATCATGCGATCGCACTTTCAAAAATAGTGGTTCCCAACCTTCAGTAATTCCCGAAAGTTTCTTGATTGCTGGTAGCACGAACCGCCAAAATGTCACCAACACAGCAGCAGGGTTTCCTGGTAAACCAAAGTATAGTGCTGAATTTTGAGTTGGGAAAGTGGCGACAGTAAGGGGTTTTCCTGGACTTATCTGTACAGCCTGAATGTGGATTTTTGCTTGTAGTGACTCTAAAATTTTGTCAACATAGTCATAATCTCCTACTGAGACGCCACCAGAAGAAAGAACTATATCAGCGATCGCAATGGCGTGAGCAATGACTTTCTCCAGAGCAACTGGATCATCTTTCACAATGCCTAAAATTAACGGTTCTGCACCACTTTGCCTCACTAAAGCTGCCAGCGCATACTGATTAGAATCCACAATTTGCCCTGGTTGCAACGGTTGATCGACTGTCACCAACTCATCACCTGTGGAAAAAATTGCCACACGCGGACGGCGGTAAACACTTAATTGCCGACACTGTGCAGCTGCTAAGACAGCAATTTCTGAGGCATTTAACTTAATTCCTGCTGGTAGTAGTTGTGTTCCAGCTTGATAAAAAGATGCTTTGCGTCTGACAAATCCTTGCGGTTTTGGCACATCCAGGATAAACACGCGGTTTTCTTCGCGGCGTGTCTTCTCTTGCATGACTACAGTATCCGCACCTGCTGGGATTACCGCACCTGTGAAAATCCGTGCGGCTTGCCCTGGTTGAATCGTAGACTTCGGCTGATATCCAGCCGGAATCTCTTCAACAATTTCCAAAATGGCTGGTTGTTCGGTGCTAGAGTGCTGTACATCTTCATAGCGAACTGCGTAGCCGTCCATTGCCGAATTATCCCAATGGGGAAAATCTAGCGGACTGGTGACAGGCGTTGCCAAAATGCGACTATCTGCTGTCAATAAATTTACAACTTCTGTATCTCGTTGAAGATCCAACGGCTGCACCAAATTTAAAATAATTGCTTGTGCATCGCTGACTGATAACATAGCGATCGCCTCCGACTTTTCTTTTATTCTTGGGTAGCTTTGTCTAGATTTCTATAAGTGGTAAGTCCCAAGCTACACACTGCTAGTAAACCGATAATTATGCTTCCTTCGGGGATTTTGGATACCTGAACCGAATTGTTGCTTAAATCTAGTATTTGCTTTGTGCCTACTGTATCTCTATTGTTAAAACCAAATTCTTTAGCTAGAACCTCATCACTAAAACCTTCGTCTATGAGTGCGAGATTATTATTAAGCCATGTGTCGCCAGGAAGCTCATCATCCTTGCCAACATCGAAGGGACCAAAGATTTGCTCGGTAGTGTTATCAAAGTTGAATCTCAAAAAGCCGTAGTTAGATATCCCACTAAGCACTGGAGTGAAACTATTTATGAGATTACTCAAGGGATCAAAAAAGGAAATTGAGAGAGATTGCAAGTTCTTCGTAGCTCCCAAGCCTGTTTCAGAAATGACGCTGGGAGCAGTTGTTGTATCGTAGTTAAATGAACCTTGAGCTAAATAACCAGTGTCTCCTGTCCAGTTAAATTTGAACTCAGCAGCATGAGCTAGGTTGTTCGTGTTTATGGCGATCGCTAACGTTAAAGCAGTAGTCGTCACCAGACTAATAGCTGTTTTAGTAAACAGATGTGTCATAGATACAACTTCCAAATTAATTAAAATGAAGTTTCTACAACAATACAATACAGATGTACAACCCTACTGTATGTTGCATTCATGAGGTGTAGCGGCTACTCTATGAGATGCCAACCAAGTACCAGCAGGGTATGAAAACTGGCATAGCTGCTTAATCCTATTTTTGAGTTGTACAGTTGGTAGTTGTACAAATTTTTGTTGGCTGGTTTTTGTTCCTTTACAGCGCAGCAACTAGCCAAGTCATCATCCTAATATTAAAAACAGGAGCGATCGTTATTTCCCAACCCCTAAATAAAAATACCTATTGTGTATGACTATCGAACGACTTCCCCAAAAACACTATCCCAAAGCTGAGATTGGGCGACGAGGTATGGCATTAGGACTTGATTTCCTTGGTGTCTGGTTAGTCAGTTCCCTGCTGGGAGGCGGCGATATCGGGATTCAATTTGTGGAAATCTTAGTTTTTGTCATACTTTGGCTAGTTTCGCGGGTGCTGGTGCCATATAACAATCAAGGGCAAAGTTTAGGGCGTTGGGCGTTCGATTTAAAGGTGTTGGAAGTTGAAGATGGAGAAGTAGTGGGCAGAATTCCCGATTTGCTCTCACTGGTGAAGCGAGAGGCGATTATCGGTTTGGGTGCTTTATTAGTGTCAATTGCCCTGAGCAATATTAGAGCCAATCCCACTGCTATACTGCTAGTAATTCCCCTAGCAATTGATTGTGGGACTGCCTTCTCTGATACCCAGATGCGGCAGGCTTTACACGATCGCTATTGTGGAACTTTCATCGTTTCGTCGCGTCGTGGCTACTCGCTCGATATAAAAATTAAAAGATTAGTTGAAAATATGCGGCGGAATGTGAGAAGATAGTCATTTGTGTTAATTTCTCTTCAGGCTTCACTGTTTGTAAGATTATGGCTAAGAGTAAAGGTGCCCGCATTATTATCACACTAGAGTGTACTGAGTGCCGGACAAATTCAGATAAGCGTTCTGCTGGTGTTTCACGTTATACCAGTACTAAGAATCGCCGCAACACCACCAACAGGCTAGAACTGAAAAAGTTCTGCACCCACTGCAACAAACATACCGTTCACAAGGAAATTAAGTAAAAAAGATGAGTTATTTCCGTCGTCGCCTTTCTCCGATCAAGCCAGGAGAACCAATCGATTATAAAGATGTTGATTTATTGCGTAAGTTTGTCACCGAGCGGGGAAAGATACTGCCACGTCGGATTACCGGGCTTACGTCTCAGCAACAGCGAGAGTTGACATTAGCAATTAAACGTTCGCGGATTGTGGCTTTGTTGCCATTTATCAATGCGGAAGGCTAAAAAGAGTGATGAGTTATGAGTAGAGACGCGATTAATCGCGTCTGTACAAAGAGTTAAGAATCAAAACTCCTAACTCCTAACTCCTAACTCCTAACTTAAAACTATTTAAACTGTTCACCAAATTAGAGTGCGAGAGTTGTGGAGAAGGGGACGCTAGTTGAATTTAGGGTTCAAGGCGATCGCCGTCTGGGCATCGTAGAACGTCCAGACGGTAAAACCCGCTGGTTTGTGGTAGACGAACGTGGACAATCCCACAGCCTCGCGCCTAGACAAATAACCTATACAGTTACCGGACAGACTTACAAGGCTTCTGAGATTGCCAGCTTTTTGGAGCAGATCAAGCCTTATTTAGACCCATCTAGTTTAGAAGTGGCTTGGGAATTACTGGTTGAAGATGGCGAAACAGTTACCCCAGACCAAATGGCGAATCTGCTATTTTCAGAATCAGCCGCACCTCCTCGTTACGCCGCCTATTGCTTGTTATCAGACGACAAACTTTATTTCAAGCAAAAAGGAGACGCTTACGAGCCGAGAACTGCTGCTCAAGTGGCAGAACGCAAGCACCAACTGGAAGTAGAGGCACTAAAAGCTAAAGGACAGCAGGAATTTTTAACTCGTGTAGAGCAGGCGCTCAAAGGTGAAGCAGTAGAGTGGCAGCGCCACGATCGCCAGCGCTTAGAAGGGCTAGAAAAATATGCAGCGCTAATAGCTGACACGGTGCGGACGGGGGTTAATTATGACTCCTTGGCTCGCGCTTATCCGCCCAGCGCTCCAGTATTAGAAACTATGACCATGCTGGGACGGCCCACAACGCCCCAGGGGGCTTTTCAACTATTAGTAGATTTGGGTTGCTGGAGTCCTTATGAAAACTTGTTCCTGCGTCGTTCTTCAATTCCGATTCAATTTCCTCATAAGGTATTAGAAGTGGCGCAACAGCGTTTGGATTTCCCGCCGATTGACTCAGATGCAAACCGCCTTGATCTGACTCACCTGAAGGTTTACACCATTGATGATGAAACTACCACAGAGATCGACGATGGTCTAAGTTGGGAAGTACTGCCCGATGGACGGGAACGGTTGTGGGTGCATATCGCCGATCCCACAAGATGGTTAGTACCGGAAGATGAATTAGATTTGGAAGCCAGAAAGCGCGGTAGTACAGTCTATTTACCGACGGGAATGATTCCCATGTTTCCAGAGGTGTTGGCAACTGGGCCAATGAGTCTGATCCAGGGAAAAGTTTGTTGCGCCCTGAGTTTCGGGATTATTTTGGGTACAACTGGGGGAGTAGAAGATTACAGCATTCATACCAGCTTTATTAAGCCGACTTATCGCCTCACCTACGAAGATGTAGATGAAATGCTGCAATTGCGGGTACAAGCAGAACCAGAAATAGCTGCGATCGCCACTTGGGCACAGCGGCGTAAAGCTTGGCGTTACGCCCAAGGGGCAATTAGCATCACCATGCCCGAAGCGACGATCAAAGTCAAAGGTGAGGAGATCCACATCGATATTTTGGACGATTCCCCATCGCGGCAATTGGTAGCAGAAATGATGATTGTTGCCGGTGAAGTTGCGGCTCGTTATGGTAAAACTCATAACATCCCTTTGCCTTTTCGCGGTCAACCGCAACCAGAATTACCTCCAGATGAGGAATTGCTTCTACTTCCAGCCGGATTCGTTCGCGCTTGCGCCATGCGTCGTTGTATGCCCAAGAGTGAAATGAGCATTACGCCTTTGCGCCATGCTGGTTTGGGCTTGGATACTTACACTCAAGCAACCTCTCCCATCCGCCGCTACAGTGACTTACTCACCCACTTTCAAATTAAAGCCCATTTGCGGGGTGAAGTTCTGCCATTTTCCGCAGATCAACTTAAAGAAGTGATGATGACTGTCACCAGCATCACCCAAGAGGTGACGATGGTGGAGCGACAAACTAATAGATATTATGCTCTAGAGTATTTACGCCGTCATCCAGAGGAAACTTGGGATGTGACAGTGTTGATGTGGCTGCGAGAAGACAGCAACTTAGCCCTAATTTTGTTAGAAGATTTGGGCTTGCAGTTGCCAATGGCTTTCAAACGTTCTGTGAACTTGGGCGAACAGATAGTGGTGAAAGTTAGCCACGCCGATCCACAAAAAGATATGATCCAGTTCCAAGAAATAATTTATCAAGAAGCCCAAACAGCGGCGAATTAACTAATTTGTCATTTGTCATTTGTCATTAGTAATAATCGCCTAGTATTATCATTGGCTGATTTTCCTAATATGGGGCAAAGTTTCGATAATTTTGCCCGCGGTTTACGGAGTTTTCCAGTAGAAGATTATTTAATATTTTATCGCCCTATTGATGGTGGTGTGTAAGTTGTACGTATTGTCAGCGGTTATCGGGATTTAGAGACAGTTTTCTTAAGTGAGGATATTCCTTAATATTGCATTTGATGTAAGCGATCGCTATCTCTAGCCAATATGTCAGAAAATAATCAAAAAATAATTATTTTTGATACCACCATGCGTGATGGAGAATTGACGCCTGGTGTAAAGATGAATTTACAACAAAAAATCATCATCTCCCAATTGCTCGAAGAAATGGGAGTAGATATTATTGAAGTTGGTTATCCAGCAAGTTCTCAAAAAGATTTTGATGAAGTCTTTAATATTTCTAAAATAATTAAAAATTCTACTATTTGTGGACTAGCTAGTTCAAATTCAAATGAAATAATCACTCTTGCTGAAGCAATTAAACCAGCAATCAGAGCTAGAATTCACACTTATACTCCGGTAAATCTGAAAAATAAGTCTAAATTAACCAAAGAAGAAGTATTAGCAACAATCAAAGAGAGTGTTTCTCTGGCACGCAATTACTGTGATGATGTAGAATGGAGCGCTTTTGATGCTCCTAGAAGTGAGCCAGATTTTTTGTGTAAATCTATTGAAATTGCAATTAAGAGTGGTGCTACTACTGTTAGTATTCCTGATAGCTTAGGTTTGGCATCGCCAGAAGAGTTTTCGCAACTTCTGCAAATGATTCTGAATCGAGTACCCAATATTAACGAAGTTGTCGTTTCAGTACACTGTCATGATGATTTGGGTATGGCAGTAGATAATTCACTCATTGCTTTAAGTTGTGGCGTGAGGCAAATTGAATGTGCAATTAATGGTTTGGGTGCGAGGAAAGGTAACGCAGATTTCAGTAAAGTTGTGATAGAGGTTTTAAAACAAGGGAATTATCAAATTGATATTGACACCTCATTAATTAATAGAGCCTCAGATTTAGTTAACGAAATCACTGGAATTAAAAAGAAAGAAGAAACCTAAAATATTATCAATACAGGTTTAGCCAGACTGAGGTAATGAGGTATGACTGAAGCGATCAACTGCGAAGGGACTTAAGTCGGTGGAGACTGGTCTGTTAAGCACCAAATCGGCAGCGATCGCACCAGAGTAGGGCCCTACTTGCAGCCCATACCCACCATGCCCGGTGGCAAAATACACATTTTCAAAGCCAGGTACTTGCCCAATAAAAGGTTCAGTATCCTGGCTCTGCGGACGAAAACCGATACGCACATCCTGTACAGTGGCAGACTCTAGTCCGATCGCCATTCGCAGCCCCTCGTTGATAATCTCCCGCATTCCGCCCATAGTCACACGATAGTCATAGCCGACATTATCGCGTGTTGCGCCCACCACTATGCGATCGCTCGGAAAAGTCAGGATGTAGTGTGTAAATCCCATAACAATAGACCATCCTCCAGTCTCGGTCTTAGGAACAACTAAATGGGCGATCTGGCCACGCTGTGGATACACTGGCATCGTTATACCGAGTTGCTTGGCTAGGGTGGCTGACCAAGCGCCAGCAGCAACAATTACTGCTTCGGCCGCTATAGTCTGACCTTCAACCGTGACGGCCGTCACTTTTCCTTGATCAACCACCAACTCAGCACGACCATGAACTAGAGATCCACCGCGCTGAACAATTGCCCGTTCCAGTGCGCTACAGAGTAGTTGACCGTCAACACGAGCAGCTTCAGGAATATGAATCGCAGCCTTAACTGGGCTGAGGGCTGGAAAGAAGGATCTAGCAGCGTCGGAATCGACTATCTTGGCATCCCCGATGTGATTAAATCCAGCTGTCCGGCGTTCCTGGATTTGTTCCAGTAACTTCGACATTTGGGACGCCTCTTCGTCGGTAGTAGCAACATGAAGTGCCCCCACCTTCTCATACCCAGTATGGTATTCACCGTCCTCAGCCAGACTTGCAATCAACTTGGGGTAATAAGCATGGGGTTCCTTTAAAAGCGGCAGAATCGGATCGCCAGACGGGAACCGATTGCCTGGCGATAAAATTCCTGCACCCGCCGTCGTAGCTTTGCCTTCATCAGCCCGATCAACTAGGACTACTGGCACGCCATAACGCGTTAGTTGGTACGCAGCGCTCATACCCACAAGTCCACCACCGATTACGACTACCACCTTGAAGTCCTTCTGCAATGGGATATTGTTTGATTTGGAAGTTCTTAACTAACTACCGCTTCAGCTTTTTCCTCAGCTTTTTCTTTAACTAGAACATAAGGCGTTTCTGCACCTTGTGCTAAATATTCAGCTAGCTGACTTTCAATTTGATCGCGCACAATTTGGCGATACTCCAGAAAATGCTCGTTGTGGGCGCAAGCAGCGATGTAATGTTCAATAACTCCAGGGTTCCGCTTGAGAATGCTGAACAAATGATGCCAGAATTTCCAACGGGTTTCCCGTTTGATTCCTTGTCGCCAAATTACAATTAGCAACGCTTTTATAACTACCCACTCTGGCATTTTCGCTGGGGCTTTCCAACTCGGCAAGCCCATCATCAAGAAGCAGCGATAGGTGCGATCTAAGTACTGTATTGGGTCGTATAAAGTACAGAAGGCTTCAATATATTCTCGTGCAAGTTCTTCTAGAGGACGGGTAGGCAGGAAGTTCATCAATGTTGTTTGGTTGATGTTGCCATCTTGATTCTCCCGTAATCGTCCTTCCTTTTTCAGGCGATGCCAAAGCGCAGTATTAGGTAACGCTTGCAACATGGCAAAGGTAGTTGAGGGAATTGCTGCTTGTTCCGCAAAACGGACGATGCGATCGCCTGCGCCGGCTTTTTCGCCATCAAAGCCGATGATAAACCCAGCCATTGGGCGCAATCCCGCTTTGATGATAGTTTCAACTGCCTCAGTTAGAGAACTGCGAGTATTTTGAAACTTCTTGGTCATTTGCAAACTATCCTCATCCGGCGTTTCGATTCCCAAAAATACCGCCGAGAAACCAGACTCAACCATCAACTCCAACATTTCTGAGTCTTGGGCTAAGTCAATTGAAGCTTCAGTGTCAAATCGGAAGGGATATTTGTGTTCTGCCATCCAGACTTTTAACTCTTTCAGCAACAATTTCACATTTCGCTTGTTGCCAATGAAGTTGTCATCCACCATGAACACACCCCGCCGCCAACCCAATTCATAGAGGCAATCTAACTCTGCTAAGAGTTGGGCTGGGGTTTTGGTGCGCGGTTTGCGCCCGTAGAGAACAATAATGTCACAAAATTCGCACTGGAAGGGACACCCGCGCGAAAACTGCACCGACATCATGTCATAAGCGTTCAATTCTAATAAATCAAAGCGGGGTATTGGTGTGCTGGTGACATCAGGTTTTTCTGTGGCGCGGAAAGTCCCAGAAGTTTCACCCCTTTTTATTGCCTCAATAAACATGGGCAGCGTGATTTCCCCTTCATCCAGAATCAGAAAATCTGCGCCAACATTTTCAACTTCGTGAGGTACAGAGGTGGGGTAGGGACCGCCAACTGCAACTAGTTTGCCACGTTTTTTTGCTTCCTGAATTTGGTCAAGTAAATCTTGTTTCTGGACAATCATCGCAGAGAGAATTACTACATCTGCCCATGCCCATTCTGCTTCTGTTGCTGCACGGATGTTGCGATCGACCAGCTTGAATTCCCATTCTTGGGGCAGAATCGCCGCTACTGTTACTAAACCCAGAGGTGGTAATAAAACCTTGCGATCGACTAACTCCAAGATTTTTTCATAAGACCAAAAGGTTTTGGGAAATATTGGATACACTAACAAGATTCGCATGTAGTATCAATCCTCACACTTTGATTGTTATCCCACTCTAACGAAAATAAAGAGTTATTGACTTTTTATTAAAGTTGTTTTATTTTACCATTGATATTTTTAACTCAAATCAAGGGACTGGAGAGCAGAGAGGAAAGAGGTAATTTTCCATTCTTCACTCATACCTAATGACCCCAGTCGCTCTCTACGAGATGAGGATAATTTTCTGCTAATATTTTCCAAACGTTGTCAAAAGCCACAGATTATAATCAATTTTTAGCCTTTTCAACACCGCTAATTTTCAAAACATCACTCATGGTTGCACAATAATTTGGCAAGCCGAAACTATCGGGATTGATGAATTTTTTGTATGTAAAATGCCGATAGTTCATGCAAAACCGATCCCAAGCGGCCATCCGAATGCGAAACAGAACAATAATCAAATTAGCTAATGCTATAGATATGGGAATGCGAAAGTAAATCTTTTTGCCAAAATAAGCACAAACTTGTTTCACTGCTTGATTAGCAGTTAATGGTGCTTGAGCTAAAACCAGCCGACGTGGTTGATCGTTTTTGGCAGGATGATCGATTAAATATCGCACTACAGTGGCAATATCTTGTGCGTGGATAAAGTGAAAACTGCCATCTGCTTCCAAAAAACGGATTACATTAATATATTTCGTCACTTCTGTAATACCAGATGTGACAGCAGAATAGGGTTTATTCGCATCACCGCCCAATACTACAGTCGGAAAAACTGTGGTAATTTTGGGTGCGATCGCTAATTTTTCTTTTTTCTCTAAGCACTCATATTTAGAACGGATATAATCTGTCCCAATTTCCCCGGCTTCTTTCAATGGTTGATTGTAGCGATCCAAAACGCTAGCTGTCGAAAAATAAATTACCTGCTGGCAACGTTCGGGATCTAGCAGTTCGAGTAATTCTATTGTCTTGACGACATTAATATCAAATGTCCGATCGCCACCCCAAGCTGTGGCTGTAAGTACCGCTGTATCAATTGTGGATAGCAAATCGCCAAACTGGCGAATATTTTGCATATCACCTTGTAAAACGTTGATGCCTGAACGTGCCTTGGTATCAACTTGTAGCTTGCTTGGGTTCCTAACTAATAGATACAGTTCGTGATTTGTTTCTTTAATTAAGGCTTCTGTTAAATAATGACCTACACAACCACTTGCACCAGTCACTAAAATCCGCTTCTGGCTCATAAAGAGTTTTTCAAAATTTAGGAGTTAAAACTAAAGAGTTAAGAATAAAGTTAAAAGTTCCGAATCAGGAGTTAAAAATCAAGTTAGGAGTGACAAGTGAGGAGTTAAAAATAACTTTGCACTTCGCAACTGATAACTCCTAACTGATAACTCCTAACTCATAACTCATAACTCTTAACTCTTAACTCCTGCAAGATTCAATTCCTTTGCGGTTTCAAAGAAGAAAGCGACATTTTCTTCGGGAGTTTCTGGTAAGACACCGTGACCGAGATTGAGAATGTGACCCCAATTGCCAGCTTTGCGAACCGTATCGAGAATGCGATCGCGGATAAACTGTTTAGAGCCGAATAACACGCCTGGGTCAAGATTTCCTTGAACTTTTACTTGTTTACCCAATCTGGCTCGTGCGTCTGCCATATCAACTGCCCAGTCTACACTGACAATATCAGCACCCGATTGTCCCATTCTTTCCAACACACCCGCACTACCGCTAACTAGCAAAATCAAAGGTGTATCGGGATGGGTTTGCTTGACTTGCTGGAAAACTCGCTGCTGATAGGGGAGAGCAAAAGTATCATAATCTTGAGGACTCAATTGACCCGCCCAAGAATCGAACATTTGCACAACTTGAGCGCCACAGTCAATTTGGTAGCGGGCATAGATGGCGATCGCATCTGCTAATTTAGCTAACAGTTGATGCAATATCGTCGGATCTGAAAATGCCATGTTTTTGATGATGGAATAGGTTTTAGAACCTTTTCCCTCTACTGCATAAGCTGCTAATGTCCACGGCGCACCCACAAAGCCCAGCACCGTTGATTTATCGCCTACTTCCGAACGCAGCGCTTGCAATATTGTCTTGATAAATGGTAGAGCTGCTTCTGGTTCTAAAGGATGCAGAGCATCGATTTGTTCTTGAGTGCGGAGGGGTGAGTGAATGATTGGCCCTTTACCTTCGGCGATGTCCATGTCAATGCCCAAACCAGGTAAGGGGGTGACAATATCAGAAAATAAAATTACTCCATCTGGTTGGAAGGCTTTCCAGGGTTGCAAGGAAACTTCAATTGCTACTTCTGGAATTTCGGAGCGATCGCGAAACGAAGGATACTTCTCTCTTAAGTCTCGATATGCTTTCATATACCGTCCCGCTTGTCGCATCATCCATACAGGGGGACGATCTACTACTTCACCACGAGCAGCCCGTAAGAGATGAGGAGTCGTTGAATAAACACCCATTTATTACTTCATCCTATTTATGCCACTGTTTAGCTTATCATTCTGGGATTACGCTTTTCCAGCAGGTTTTCAGGAAAAGGTGAATAGCAGGGCATAATAGTAATATTTTATAATATTTTGATTATTGGATATGAGCGATCGGTTGGCTTGACTACAGTATTAATGCCAGCAAGTGCTACAAGTTATTGTTTTTTTGGCTTATCCCATGAAATCATTGCTTTAAGTCCCATGTAGAAATGCACCTCTCACTTATGCATCAGTAGGAGCGTATGAGGAAAACTCCATGAAAAATAACAAATGTGTCTCTACGCTTGCGTAGAGACACATCCTTAAGGGTTTTTAACAGCTATCCTGATAAATATTATCCTTTCACTGCCACTTTCTGTTGTGAGCGTTTGAAGACTGACATCATACCACAAGCACCTATTGCTAACACACCTAACATCGCATTAGATTCAGGAACGCTCTGGGCTAGTCTATAGGCATGGTTATCTGTTTCAAAGGCAATACCATCTGAGCGCATCACAACTCGGTCAAATGTTTCTCCTGTATTAGCTACAAGATTGATAAACATATTAGCTTCAGTGCTAGTCCAACTACCATTAGCTATAGCAGTTGGCACATCTGCACCACTAAAAGTCTTTAACAACTGATTACCTTTGTAAATGTCAACAAAGTTGTAACTATCCAATGAACCTGCATAAAAACCGAAGTAATTAACAGCTTCTTTGAAGTTAATATTGACCAAACCACTGTCGCCTGCAACATTACTACCTACTGGAGCAATTGTGAGAAATTTGGTGTTATCTCCATAAGGTGAAGCATATTGACTAGATACGCTACCTTGAACAATGTTACTAGTAATATTAGAGTAAGTAACAAATCCATTAGGATCATTTGCTGTGCCATCGTCAAAGGTGACAGTTTTGGCATCAGCGTAGCTAGAAAACGGGCCACTATTGACTTGTAGAGTTACGGCACTAGCTGGATTCGCACTCATGACCACAGCAGTCATTCCGAGTAAAGCCAAGGAGATTTTTTGCAGCATTCTAGTAATAAACCTTGAAGGACACAAAGAGAATTAAGACTGAACTTTTCTTTAAACCTAGCTCTGAAAAGCTGGTTTCCTTACTCCAACAAATTAGAAGAAAATCACAAAGATTATTAGGTCTTTATGTATGACTATTGTTGGGTAAAACCAGATCGAAGATGTAAGTTTATCTTGATGCTTTGTAATCCTATTTTGATTTTTATAACTCGTAAAAGATACGGTGTATATACTAATTTTTCTTTAAAGATTAAGTGAAGGTTCTTGTGCAATTGTAATGGGCAGGGCAAACGCATCTAAATTACTCTTGATCACAACCAAGGTTAAGAACTAACAAAAAATCACTATTTATCGTTTGGTTTAGTTTCCCAGACTCAAAGCGATGTCTATGATAGGCTACCCCTAAATCTTTAGCAATAAGAATAGGTTAATGAGATTCTATTGAGAATAGACTGTTATTATTGACATAATATTCTCGCCTTGGGGAAGTCGCGAGTGGCGAGTGGGGAATGGAAAATAGGGACTGGTAATTGAGAAATAGAGTAAAACAAGAATCAATATTTAATTGAGGATTGGCCAAACAGGGCATTAGTTAATTCTCCCCCTGCTCCCCTATCTCCGTGATCTCTGTGATCTCCTATTCCCTCACTCTCCTAACTTCTTATGCAAACTGACTCTAACAGTCCCGATCATCTTACATCTGCTAATAACGAGCCTAACCCAGGAAAGTTTTTGATCCCGCGATCGCAGCGACAGAGGTTCTTTATTCAGTTTACCTTAATGACCATCATCGGATGGGTTGTGGGTGGCGTTGCTAGTATCGCTTTAGAGAAAATTATTCTCCAAAGTCTCTCACCTAACATTGCTAATCAACCACAAACATGGAGCATTTTGGTTAGAAGTCTCAGTAACGTTATATTTGCCGTGATTTTCGCTGCTGACCAAGCTCTTGTCCTTTACCGATATTTACCGAGTTGGCAGTGGCTATTTGCTACTAGTGTAGGTTGGCTGATTGCCAACGGTGTTTCTACAGCCTGGATTAACTACATTTCAACCATTGCCTCATCATCTTCTGAAGATACTTTGATTTTTGGATTTTTGTCTGCGATCGCATATATAATTTCTGGAATTTGGCTAGGTATTTGCCAATGGCTGGTGTTGAGGCGATATACAGCAGGCATTTGGTGGTGGAATTTTGTACCCTCAATCTCTTTTTTCTGGATCACTATTTTGGTTTGGTTGCTTTTTCTGGTGCAAAATTTGATTCCAGAAACAAACCGTAACTTTATATTGTATTGGAGTGGACAAGGGCTTACAGCAATAATTTTGGGACTTGTACCAGCAATTGGCTTGTGTACTTTGAAAAGAAATTCACATCGCCGGAGTGGAATTTCTGGTTGATCATAATTAAATCGGGCTTGAAACCTAGTTTGGTGCAAGGCTAAGTAAAAAGGAAGCCTTAGTTAGGATTTTAGATTTCATCTAGATTGCAGGGAATCCCAAATTGAATCGAGGTTTGCTTGAGCTTGTTTGAGTGCTGTTTCTGGAGACGCACCTAGCATGGTGGCTTCGATAGCTCGACCTAAACTGTCAGACAAGCGACTATAGCCAGGAATGATTGGTCGAGAACCTGATACAGGCATTTGGTCAATAAAGACTTTCAAGACAGGTTTTTGCTGGAGAATTTCTTGATAAGCCTGACTTTGGGCAGATTTGATGTTAACTGGTAAAAAGCCTGTCCCTATACTCCATTCTGTTTGGAATTCTTCACTTAAAACATACTCTAAAAATTTGAGTGCGGCTTGCTCTCTTTCTGGCGTGGTCTTCATCAAATACATATTTCCAGTGGCTGTCACCGTCGCAGGTTTCACATTTGCAGGTATGGGAAATACTTTAAAATCAACATTAGACTTCATTATATAAGTCCAAGGTCCTGTGATCTGCATTGCAACGCGACCAGAAATAAAAGCGTCTTCTTCATAACCTCGCTCTGGGGAAGAAAGGGTTGCTGAACCATCTTTTAATATATCCTGCCAAAATTGTAAGGCTGCGATCGCACCTGGATTCGTCAAATTTGGACGGTTATTGGTCACAATCTCTCCGCCAGCGCTCAATAAAAAGGGGAACCAACTAAATACAGTCCATTCTTCCTTTCCTAAAGGCAGTAACATTCCGTACTGTTCAGGTCGATTGTCACCATTCCGGTCTATGGTCAATTTTTTGGCAACTTCCTTCAAATCTTCCCAAGTCTTAGGAATTTGCGTAATTCCCGCAGCTTGGAAAAGTTTAGGTCGGTAAAAAATGCCTAAATTGCTCGTGTAAAGAGGGATTGACCAAATATGACCGCCTAATTTTAATTCTTCCCATAAGTTGGGGCTAATTTCCGACTTTAAGGGCAATTTGTCCAGCCATTCTTCTAAAGGCCGAATTGCCCCTAATTCCATAAATTGACCTGTCAATTGAGGGTTGAATGACAGAATGTCTGGAGGCGTATTGCCCACAACTGCTGTTAATATTTTTGGCAATTGGGGTTGACCTATGAAAATAGATTCCACTTTAACATCAGTATGTGTCTGATTAAATTTATCTACGAGTTTTTCAAACACATCCCGGTTAACAGGGGGATTGATTGATTGCCACAGTGTCAGATGAATAACTTCACTATTTTTCTGTAGTTGAGCCTGACAACCAAATAAAAATATTGAACATAAACTCAGAACAATTCCCAGAAATGAAAACTTCCAGATAGAACGGTTATTTCTTATACCAATCTTCCTTTGCGATCTCACTGTTTTGTTGTAATATCTTTGTTGAGTTGAGAATGAAGGTACATACGAAAACAAAAATCAAATATTTAATTCATCTCCATTTACGGTAGCACCGAGCTGTTATCAGGTAAGGGTGAAAAACTTCTATAAAATTACTCTGAATTGTTTGGAAGAAAGTATTTACTACTTGAGGATCATCTATATGAAAAGGATGCTCTTGATTAAACCCTTTAAAGAAATACCAGTTGAGAATTACTTTACCCTCAGGTTGCAAAATTTGATGAAATTGTAGTAGTTGTTGACTAGGATCGGGCAAATGTTCTAAAACGTCGAAAGAAATAATGGTATCAAAAGTTTCTTTTGGAGATATTTCCTCAGAAATAATAATTTTGTTGCTCAGACCTAGTTGTTCGGCTCGATAACGAACAAAATCACAACTAATAGGATTAAGATCGCAATAAATTACTTCTTTAACTTGAGGACAAAGAGCAGCAGCAATAGTATGAGTTCCAATCCCACCACCAAAATCTAACACCCGACCTTGAGCATGATCCGTAATTAATAGCAGCGTACTTTCAATGTAGTCATAACTTTTTAGATGCCATGCTGCTAACTCAAATAAGTAGAGTTCTCCTACCTTGTCACGATAAAAAACAGCAGATTTTTCCCAATCAAAATCTTTGTTACCTAACTTGGTCATTTGTTCCTGACCATTTTTTAACTTCGTCTCTAGAGTTTTTTCATCTGAATTTAAAAATTCTTGGAGATGCTGTTTTAAATTAAATGAATCTTTCCAATAACTTTTTAAAAAAGCCGGAACTGATATTGTATTCATAAAAATTATTTATTTTACTCAATAAGGTTAATATTTTAGACTAACACCAAAAAACTTACACTTCATAAATATTTTTTAGGTGTACTAACAACATTATTCCATATCGTTCACCGTTCGCGTAATCAACGGTAAGTAAAGATACTGAACGGTAAAAGGATTGATTTCTCTGCTTTGCTGCTTCTTCGCTCATAACAGAACGCATAAATGATATTATCATGCTTCTGTTCCATGTCATGATGCAGATAGAGCTGTCAGAACTGCTGAATCGAAATCTACGACTCACTTATTGCCTGATATCTAATATTCTCTAATTTGCATCTAAGGTTGCTTGTATACCCACTGGTAAGGCTGCATTAGGCACAACATGACCGAAAGGCAAGCCTGAAACAATAGGAATACCCAAATCACCTAAGCGATCGCGTAATACTTCCTCTACACTAAAGCTAGGTATATTTGGTGGGGTGATTTTCCTCTGTACTTGCTAGATATCCTCATCTGTCATCTATTTTAGAAAATATTTCGACTTGATAGCCGTGCGATCGCCAAATTCCTATACTCCTCTCAAATGCTTTAAATTCTTGCAAAGCCCCACTAGGAGCAATTACTCGTACTAAGTCGCCAGGTTTCAGAGGCGGTGGTAAGATTTTAGATTGCATAAATAGTTTGTTGTTAATAAAAATTATGGTAATACCACCTTACAAATTATTGTTTATGTCTACTCCAGTTGGGGCGCTAGGTACAGGATTAGGTGGGGGCGTGGAGTTAATCTTATTTAATTACGCTCAAGAATTACTGCGGCGAGGGCATAAAGTCGAGGTTGTAGCACCGCAAGGGTCAGCTATGGGTTCATTGTCTATCAAAGAAATCCCTGGAGAACTTCAAGTACCAGGACAAACTCAATCCCGTACTGACCCAGTTTACATACCAAATAACTCTGTTTTGGCGAATATGTGGGATTATGCTCGCCAAGTTCAAGAAGATTATGATTTGATTCTTAACTTTGCTTATGATTGGCTACCATTATATTTAACACCATTTTTTAATCGTCCGATCGCGCATTTTATAAGTATGAGTTCTTTGACAGATGCAATAGATCAGATTATCAAATTGGTAGTAAATAATTTCCCTGGAACTGTTGCTGTTCAGGGTAAAATTCAAGCATCTACTTTTATATTTCCAGAGCAATTTACCTATCTATCTAATTGTGTAGATGTATCTGCTTATCAGTTTTGTAATCAACCAAGTTCAGCCTTGGCATGGGCAGGCCGGATAGCACCTGAAAAAGGGCTAGAAGATGCAGTTGCAGCAGCAAAAATCACAGGTATTACCCTAAAAATTTTTGGACTGCGACAAAATGAAGCTTACTGGGAGCAAATTTGTCAAGAATACCCTGATGCCCCAATTGAATATATAGGATTTTTACAGACAAATGAGCTACAAAAACAATTAGGTAAGTGCCGGGCATTCTTAGCAACTCCCCGATGGATAGATGCTTATCCTACCGTAACACTGGAAGCACTTGCTTGTGGAGTGCCATTGATTGCCTATTCTCGCGGTGGGTTGGCAGAAATTGTCAAAGATGGCGAAACTGGCTTTTTGGTTGAGCCAGATAGTGTCAAAGGTTTAGTAGAAGCCATTTACCGCCTAAATGAAATTGACCGTCGTGCCTGTCGTCAACGAGCAGAAACTTTATACTCTCTACAAGCTATGGGCGATCGCCTAGAACAATGGTTTCAAAAAATCTTAAAAAATGAATAATGATCTCCTTTAACTTGGATATTATTTGATTTTATTTACTATCCAAAGTTTTTGTTATAAAAATGTTTGCGGGAAACTATGGCGCGTAGCTTGCCGCCGCAGGCATCGCTAATATTCCCGCATCTCCATCTAAAGTTACCTCTACACCCACTGGTAAGGCTGCATTGGGACTATCATGGCCAAAAGGCAAATCGGAGACAATGGGAATCCCCAAATCGCCCAAGCGATCGCGCAATACTTCTTCTACACTAAAACTAGATATAGTTGGTGACGCTTCACAGCGAGTAAAACCCCCCAAAGCAATACCGCAGACTTGAGACAAAGCACCACTCAAACGCCACTGTGTCAGCATCCTATCGATGCGATAAGGTGCTTCCGTAACATCCTCGAAGGCCAGAATTACACCATCTAGATTTGGCAGGATTGGTGTACCCAAAAGGTGAGTAGCCACCGTGAGATTACCTGGTAACAAAGTACCAGTAACTACGCCACCACCCCAACCGCAACCTTTGAGAGGGGCAAACGAAATACCTTCTACCCAATCGAATAATCGCTTAATTGACCAATCTTGCTCATCTGCCAAAGTTGTCATTACAGGGCCGTGAACGCCGGAAATTCCTGCTGTATAAAGGCTCCATAATAAAGCTGTGATATCAGAAAAGCCTATGAGCCACTTGGGCGGCCCTGAGTTTGGCCAATTCCAATTTTCTAAGATGCGGGTGCTGCCAAAACCACCTCTGGCACAGAGAATACCACGACAGTCAGGATCTTGCCATGCTGCTGCTAGCTGTTGACGACGATTTTCGTCTGTTCCAGCTAGATAACCCCATTTGTCATCTATCTGCGGACTGATTTCTAATTGATAACCACGCGATCGCCAAATTTCTAGACTCTGTTTAAATTCCTCAAATTCTCGCAAAGCACCACTAGGGGCAATTACTCGTAGTAAGTCTCCAGGTTTTAGGGGCGGTGGTAAGATTTTGGCTGGCATGAAAAAAGTTATGAGTCAAAAGTATAATAGACTTCTTGCAGAAGTGGGGAAAAGGTTAAGGGTTAAAGGGTAAAGGTATGGAATTTTCCCTTACCCTTTAACCTTTAACCTTTCCCCAATATCTTGCAAAAGTTACTTTTGCAAGATGTCTAATATTAACAATGCTGCAACTGTGTCAACAACACAACAACTTCATCAATTGCCTGTCGTACAACTGTTGCAGACTGATCCGACTGATTGACGATAATACTAAAAACTAGCGGCTCATATTTCGGCGCATTCATATATCCAGATAGAGAAACTACACCCGTTAACGTCCCTGTTTTTGCTTGCACAATGCCCTCAGCAGGTGTATCTTGAAAGCGGCCTTTCAGAGTTCCACTTTTACCAGCCACGGGTAAAGATGCGCGATATATATATGCTGCTGGAGTTTTTGCCATTCCCCGCAAAATTTGGACAAAAGCTTCTGGTGTCACTAAGTTACGACGTGATAAACCGGAACCATCCACTAAAATATAATTTGCTGGATTGACCCCCAATTTAGTTAAACTTGCTTTGACAACTTCTAAACCGACATCAGCACTAGTCTGATTTTTCAGTCTGGTCTTTTTCACAGCTAATGCTCTCAGTAATGCTTCAGCATAAAGATTATTACTATTTAAATTAGTTTCTGCTAATAATTCAGCTAAAGGTGGCGACTCTACAAATGCTATTTCCTGTTGATTCACACCACCATTTACTACTAATGTCTGTCCCAAAGTAATTTTTTTTGTTGCTAAAGCAGTACGGAAGCGCCGTAAGAAGTAATAATTAGGATCGACTACAGGCAAATCTATTAAAGATTCTTCAGAATTCGTTGTCAGTTGTCCTTGAATTCGTAATACTGTTCCTGATAATTCGCGGGTAACATTGACGTAGCTCGGTTGATTTTGAGGGACGGTTATTGACTGATTAATTACCCGCCACTGTTTTGCTTCGTCAGCATCAATCCATACCACTTGCAAAGATTTACCTACAGCCTGTGGTACAAGTTTAAAGCTAAAAATATTTTTATTCAGAATAAAGCTGCTGACTGGTACGCCATCACTTGACTGCACATCTTCCCATTGCCAGGTGGGGTTAACAATATCACCTTGAATATAACTATCATCAGCACTCAACTGCTGAATTTGGGTAATCCTTTTCTGTTTTAACTGCTGTGCCAATTTTTGCAGTTCTGTATCACTTAAGCTAGGATCTCCCCTGCCGACAACACGTAAAATACCATTGCCATTCTGATAAATAGAGGTGCGAATCCGAAAATTAGCACCCAATTCCTGCAACGCGGCTGCTGTTGTCAGCAATTTGAGGTTAGACGCAGGAGTAAAATATTTTTGAGCATCTCGACTGTAAAGAGTTGGCCCCGTTGACAGAGGTTGTATCAAAATTCCCCAGCGCCCCCGACTAAATAAGGGACGATTGATTACAGCATCTATCGCTGTTCCCAGTTGGCTAGAGCAAATTGATTTTGTGGTAGTTGTTGGTGCAACTGGGGTTTGTGCTTTTGCAACCCTAGAACTAAATCCTATTTGGCTAGTCAAAAATATTAACAAAACGCCTAGTGGTTGATTTAAAGTCTTAAGTCTCACCAATTTTCCTTATCCCAAAGACAGATATTTTTACTTTGCGAACAACTTCTTTCCGGAGAGAGAAGACTTGGCTCAGTAAAGTTACTTAATTAGTATAGGGAAGATGTTCACATGTTTCATACATAGGCGATTGCACAAACATAATTTATGGGACTACAAAATAGAAACCCAAGTCAACCTGCATATACAGAAATACGAAATCGAGGCAATGGTGTGAGTACATTTTTATCTGGTGTAGCTGTATTACTCTCTACTTTGGCTTTGGGATGTAGCGGCTATGTAGCTTATGAAGTTTTTACGTTGCGGCAGACACTAAATGCTACTAGTACAGCCAGTAACACCATTCCTACTCAAGTCCCAAGTCCTACAGCTACAACTTCTCCACAAGCAACAATATCACCATCCCCAGCTAGTGCTACAACTTCAGCAATTAGCCCTGGTCAATTTGTGCAGCCTGCTTTTGGCAAAAAGGCAGAAGTTGAGTTACTTTCAGCAAAACGAATTAAAGATCCAGAAACTGGAAACCGTGATGTGGTAAATCTGCAAATGCGGATTCGTCGCCTTGCCACAGACGGAGTTGTTGGTAGCGATATTATCTCGGTGGCTAGTACAACAGCCCGCAATCCTGACACTAGCGTAACCTACAAAGGAGTTGCTCTTAATCGCTCAACAGGAAGCGTTTCTTTGTTCCAAGTACGTCCACAAGCCTCCGCAGATGCTTATATCTGGCTAAGAGTTCCCGATGGGATCAATAATTTGGACATTTTTGTGCCAGATACAGCCGCATTTAAAAATGTACCAATTTCATTTTAGCTAGCTAACTGATATCAAATGACTCCCCATCAAAGGGGAGTCATTAGTCGTTGATTATACAAGATAATGCTTTAGTTCTCTAAACAGTAGCCTACAACCGTGAGCAGCAGTCTGAGACATAATAAAATTTCCAAAACTTTTTTTAATTACTTTCTCTTCACTTCAGGAGGAATGTCGTTGACTGCCATTGATGCAGTTTTAGTGTTGCTTATAACTGAGGTTTAAGTTCTTTATTAACCATTGGTAAGATCGTATCCCAAAATAATTTTAAATATTTTAAATAAACAAGAATTATAACGTTACAAGGTTAGCGAATAGGTAACAGAGGATTTTAATTAGTATCAATTTTCCGGTATAGAAAATAATCGGATGCGCTAACATCAGCAGTTTTGCAGCATAACTGTGATTTTCAGCAGTAATCAGGGAAATATAAGTTTGATTAACTTTGCAATTATCGCAATGCTGATTCGGGGTGTTATCAGAAATGTTAACTCAAGGTTAAGGATTTAAAGTATGTTGGCTATACATACCATGACGAATGCTAATAATCTGAACTTGCGATTAGAATCTACTTTACAAGAATTACCACTTTGGTCTGTTTATGTCGAGGCAGATAGTCCAGCAAATGATTTGAATACACTCTTTAAGCAAGAGCCTTTACTACCAGGAATTATCCTGGTGAAAAATCATGACTATCTGGGGATGATTTCTCGACAAAGATTTTTTGAACACATGAGCCGTCCCTATAGTTTTTCACTATTCTCTAAACGACCTGCGATCAATCTGATTAACTTTCTTCAGCCAGATGTGTGTATAATTTCTGAGGATACGCTCATTGTAGAAGCAAATAAGATAGCATTGCAGCGAGAACCTAAATTTGTATATGAGCCGATTTTAATAGAAACTCAGTTAGGTAGTTATAAGCTACTCGATTTCCATCATTTACTTTTAGCTTATTCCCAAATTCATATTTTAACATTAGCTCAACTAGAGCAAGCACAAGAACAATCTAGAATCACCAAAGTAGGTTTTCGTACCCTGAAGAATAACTATGCGCGATTAATTCAAAATGAAAAAATGGCGGCTTTAGAGCAACTCGTTGCTTTAGGGCAACTCGTTGCTGGTATTGCACACGAAATCAATAACCCTGTCAACTTTATCGCTGGCAACCTTGTTTATGCGATTAACTACACCCAAGATTTACTACAATTAATTAGCCTATACCAACACCATTATCCTGCACCAGTAGCAGAAATTAAAGCTGCGATCGCAGAAATGGAACTAGAATTTTTAACTGCTGATTACCTCAAGCTTCTTGATTCTATGAAGTTTGGTACTGAGCGTATCCAAGAGATAGTTCTTTCATTACGCAATTTCTCTCGCCTGGATGAATCTGATAAAAAAATAGTTGATATTCATGAAGGTATTGATAGTACTCTAATAATATTACAAAGCCGTCTTCTAAATCAGCAAACAGATCAGATAATTACTATTGATAAAGAATATGGAAATCTCCCTCTAGTAGAATGCTATGCTGGGTTAATCAATCAAGTATTTATGAATATTCTATCAAATGCAATTGATGCTATCTTCGAGAGTTGTGAATCAGCTTCTTCAACTCTAAAATCACCTGTAATTCGTATTCGTACTGAAGTCACAGACAATCGGCAAGTAGTTATTCGCATTGCCGATAATGGTACTGGAATTCCCAAGGATATACAAAAGCGATTATTTGACCCCTTCTTCACCACTAAACCCGTCGGGAAAGGCACTGGATTGGGGCTATCTATCAGCTATCAAATTGTTGTAGAAAAACATTGTGGTCAACTGCAATGCATATCTACCATAAAAGAAGGAACCGAGTTTATTATTACAATTCCTGTCGAACTTAATTCCTGACAAGTTAGTTAAAGAATCTCTATTTTGAGTAAATAGTAATCGCTCAAGGATATTTTACCTTTTTATTCGACTGCTTCGCCGTGTGGGTGGCTGTGGTGGAGGTGGTTCTTGAGATTTTAGCTTGTCATCATCAGTTAAAAACTCTACATGAAAACCCTTTTGGTGATAGTGCCAACCCAAGATAACAATACTAGCATCACCCATAGAAGTCTCTTGTACAGCCTGAATGGGAAATTGAGCCGCTAAACTTTTTAATGCTGCTGCCTCCCACAGCACAATTTGCTCACTAAAAGCCGCCCAAGGTGTCGTTTCATCAGCAGCATAAGTTATGATTTCGGCAAATTTTTGAGCTGTTGGAAACTTATTTATCGTGTTTATTTTAGCTTGTGCAATGTGATTACCTGTTTCTATAACACTCGCTAAAGGAAGTACCAGTGTTGTTGATTTGGCGATTTCTGCCTGAATTTTCTGATTTACGCGCTCAAAATTCCATTCATTATTACCAGCAGTTTCTCTACCTGGAACTTGTAACCAAACGCATAAAAGCGATGTATCGATTAGTAGCACCTTTCTCATATTAGTAACTATTCATTATGAGAAAGGCTTCTTTCAATTGCACCCTTAGTTGTCATATCACCCAAAGAATATGATGCAAATAACTTAGAAAAATTATCAATATCTTCTAAAAGTGTAAGCTTGCTTTCTCCAGTTTCAGAATCGCGGTGTGCGACAACCACAAAAGGAGCTATCTCTGGGCCTAAAGCATCAAGCAAAGCTGGGTTATGGGTAGTGAGTAAAATATCAATTTTTCTTTTACTGCCAATTTCTCGTAATATTCTTACAAGTAATTCTGCGCGTGATGGATGAAGCCCATTATCTATTTCTTCAATTACTAATTGACTACCTTCTGGTCGAGTAAGTAGTGCTGTGAGAATTGCTATAAAACGTAAAGTTCCATCGGACATAGTTCTAGCATCGATCGGCGTTGGCTCTTGGCCAGGTTTCCATTGTTCTTCACAGTAAAGCATTGCATCAGTTCTAAATCTGCCCACTTTTTCTCCCCATACTCTTTTAATATCACCTTCTGGTAAATCTTTGACGTAGTTAGATAGCGTTGATTCTACTTCTCGTTGCCGTTTATCAGATAATGTTGCTAGCACACCCGCAATATTAGATGCATCACTTTCAAAGGTGTCAGACAGGCGTGAATAATCACGCATTTTTGAAGGTACAGGATTGAGAATTAATATATTTTCTAACTTAGAGATTACATAATCTTTAATTTTCTGCTTGAAGGTTGC
The DNA here is from genome assembly GCF_017115065.1 of Nostoc sp. JL23. Lineage (NCBI taxonomy): Bacteria > Bacillati > Cyanobacteriota > Cyanophyceae > Nostocales > Nostocaceae > Nostoc > Nostoc sp. JL23. The sequence continues at coordinate 64,524 of NZ_JABXKN010000145.1, read as the reverse complement.
ATATTCATTGTATGTATTTTTAAAATCTTCAGTCTGAGTATCTATTTGTATCGGATTATTATTGATATTTAAATCCTTTTTAAAATTTATTATTTCATTTATATTAATAGGAGAGTTCACTTCTTTTAAGCCACTTCTAGTTGGAAAATGCCAACTTTTAGCATTAATTATATTTAAAGAATTATTTAAAGCATTTTCACTTAATATTTGAAGTTCTATATATTCTTCCATAACTCTAATTTCAGGGATTGTTTGAATTTTTATAACATACAAGTAATCAGTTTTTTCATCTTCATCTGCAACCAGCGCTTTTAATGTAAATTCTTTTTCCGATTTAAGTGCAGCCCACTCTACACCACCACGAATAGATGAAAGTATTTTATCTCCCGCTAAAGCTGCTTCAATATTCTCCCCTCGTGCTATCCTTTGTAAAAATTCTAAAGCTTCAACCACATTAGATTTACCACTTGCATTTGTGCCAATCAAAACAGTCAACGGGTCAAGTGGAAGCTCCGCATAACGGAAACTTTTCCAATTTTCAAGGATGAGTTGCTTAAACATGATCAACTCCAAAACTCTACTACTTAAATTTAGCTCCTAACAGTAGCGTTGGCAAAGCCCGCCGCAGGCATCGCACAATTTTTTCATCCTTCAACATCCCACCCAAAAAACAACAAAGCCAGCAGACAAAGTAAAAAATTGCGTAATTACTCTATCTAACTGGCTACATATCACTATGATTTTGGCGATTTATTTTTCTGGCGGTAAATCTACACTGTAAACAGTCTTCCCAGCCAAGTTACGCAATGTTACCGTCATTACTTTTGTATTTCCATCAATTTTAACTCCTCCAAAGAATTGCAAACCTTCAGTTGGCGGTCGATTTGCTTTTGTACCTGGAGGGAGGCTTTGAAATATCAATTGTGGGCCAAAAGTATTTTCTAATTCGTTTGGCCCAAATGTACCAGAGTTAAGAGGCCCAGCGACGAACTCCCAAAAAGGCTTAAAGTCAGTAAACTGTGCTTTAGCGGGGTTGTAATAGTGGGCTGCTGCATAATGTACATCAGCAGTTAACCAAACAACATTCTGGATATTCTTGTTTTTGATAAATCGTAGTAAATCGGCAAGTTCTAATTCTCTTCCTAAAGCTGGGCCATCTCCATTAGCCCAAGCTTCAAAATTGGTGCTACCGTCTCGAACTATCAGCCCCAAAGGCATATCACTAGCAATCACTTTCCATGTTGCTTTTGATGACAGCAATTGCCTTTTCAACCATTGCACTTGTTTTTTGCTCAAAAAGTCTGTTTCTTTACTTGGTACTGGCTGATTATTAGGGGAATTTGGCCCCCGGTAGGTGCGCTCATCCAGCATGAAAATGTCTAATAATGGGCCATAGTTGAAAGAGCGATAAATTTTCGCTTTATCTGGATTATTTGTTTCATATCCAATAGGCAGATATTCTAAAAAGGCTTGTCTTGCCCTTTGAGCTAGCAAGTTAACATCCTTAACTGTATAACGGTCATCGTTGAGGATAATTTGCCCAGGATACCAATTGTTTCTGGTTTCGTGGTCATCCCACTGTGCCAATATGGGAACTTCAGCATTGAAACGCTTGATGTTTTCATCCAGCAAATTATAGATATAGTTACCACGATATTCTGTGAGAGTTTCTGCTACTTTGGATTTTTCTGGTGTGGTGATATTTTTCCAAATTGTGCCGTCGTCTAAAGTCACTTCTGATTGAATCGGGCCATCAGCATAAATATTATCGCCCGAATGAATGAAAAAATCGGGATGAAGTTGGCGCATAGTTTCGTAAATTTTCATCCCACCGAAATCAGGATTAATCCCCCATCCTTGACCAGCGGTGTCGCCACCCCACACAAAGAATACATCTCGCCCAGATTTTGGGGGAGTTCGGAAAGTACCATAAAAAGGAGCGCTGCAAGTCCGTTGATAATCTAAATCTTGGAAAATCACTCGATAAAATAATTTTTGGTCTGGTGGTAGATTCTTCAGATAAAGTCGTGCTGTAAAGTCGCTATTTTTTAAAGCATTAGGCCCGACAACTCGCTGCACATTGCGAAAAGATTCGCTGGTAGAATATTCTACAATCATTTTGGCGGGGCGATCGCTCCGACTCCAAATCACAATGCTATCGTTAGATATATCTCCACTTGCTACACCATAAGGTATGCCAGGACGCATTCTATCAGAGGTGATAATTGCAGGTGCTTCGCCAAAAGCTGGTGATTTAGCGACAAAATTTGTCGAAATAATTCCACCGGCTGTGATAGCTGAACGTAGCAAAAACTGACGCCGATTTAGCTTCAATGGGTGATGAGATTCCATACTAAATAACAGCAACCTTAAACTAAAGTATTACAGGATAAGTGTTTACCACACTCTGTTATCACAACAAGTAAAGATTGAGTTATCTAAGGGTTAATAAAATATATTTAGTTTGATGTAGTCAGAATGGTAGTCTTGATTATGAACTGGTGTGAGCAAATTTATCCATGACCAAAATTTATTAGTTTGTTAATTTTGAATTTTGAATTTTGAATTTTGAATTCGGAGCGAAGCGACGTGACTGCTGCTGTCTTTCTAGAAAATGTCTACAAGTTTTACAACAATGTACCTGTAGTCAATGACTTGTCATTCCAAATTGAAGCGGGGGAGATATTTGCTCTACTTGGCCCGAACGGTGCGGGTAAATCAACCACAATTCGGATGCTGACTACACTCACGAAACCATCCCAAGGACGCATAGAAGTAGGTGGATATGATGTGATGCGCCAAGCAACGTTGGCAAAACAGAGTATTGGTGTAGTCTTGCAACAGGTCAGTGTGGATAACGATTTAACCGTCTGGGAAAATATGGAACTGCACGGGAGACTACATCACATTAGCAATCCGCAGCGACAAAAATTGATAAATCAATGGCTAGAATATGTTGAGCTAGCAGAAAAACGTGATGATTTGGTAAAAACCCTGTCTGGGGGTATGAAACGACGCTTGCAAATTGCGAGAGCTTTATTGCATCAACCGCAAATTTTGTTTTTAGATGAACCAACCGTAGGACTAGACCCCCAGACCAGGCGACGCCTCTGGGAAATTATTCGAGATTTAAATAAACAAGGGATGACGATGCTACTGACGACCCATTATATGGATGAGGTCGAATTTTTGTGCGATGCCTTTGGTTCTACCAAGCCAGGACGCATCGGTATTATGGATAGTGGTAAACTGATTTCTTTGGGAACTTTACAACAGCTGCGTTCTGCTCACGGTGAAGGTTTAGTGATGAAACAATTAGGTGTGTCTAATGTGGGAAGTGATGGCGCTCGTAATTGGGAATATCTGTTTTTTCCATCCTTGGAAGCAGCAAATATCTACTTGAATGAACAGCCCGATAAAACCGGAATGATGGTGCGTCCCTCTAATCTGGAAGATATTTTTGTGGAATTAACGGGACGCCAGTTAGATTAACTTCATCCTCCTAACTGCCGCAGCATGGCTTCTACCCTTTCTACGCCATCTGAGTCATTGCGCCGTTTGTACAAGTCACGGGCTTTCTGAAGCAAGCTGTTTGCTTGTTTGGCTTGTCGTCGCTGTTTATACATTGAACCCATCAACTCATAAGTCTGGGCGTTGTTTTTATCCAAGTCGATTGCTTGTTGGTATGCCCAGGTAGCGGCATTATAGTCTCCCATACGAGATTGGGTCACAGCCAATCCTAAATAGGCGTTGACGTTGTTACGGTTCAGCTGTATTGCACGACGATAACCTTCCTTTGCCCCACGTGTGTCGCCCAAATTGGCTTTAATGTAACCCACAGCGTAGTAAAAATCACTATTGTTAGGGTTGATACCGATCGCCCGACGATAAGCTGCTAATGCTGCCTGGTAATTTCCCTGTTGAGCGTATAAATACCCAATACCTGAATGTATTTTAGCATTCTTGGGGTCTATACTAGCTGCTTGCTGATAAACAGCGATCGCACCACCATAATCCCCGCCATTCACTAATCTTCGTCCTTCCTCCAGTAATTGCTTTAACTCTGGGTTTTTGGCTTGCGCCACTAATACCTGAGCCTGAGCTACTAAAGGTATGGTGAAAGTAAAACATCCTAGTAACACCACACTAAACACGAATGATGTTGGCTTGTACACAGTAAATTTCCTGAAATTTTAGAGGACTTTTTCTTGTACATTAAAACAAAAATATGGACTTTTGAAAACTGTATTTCTTCGTATTCATTAAGATGTTAATAGTTTATTCTCCTTTCTTTTACATTTAGCACTACATAACAGAGTTTTTACTGAAGGATGAAGTGTAAGCGATCGGATAACAGGTGAAAGTACTCTATATATAAACTAATACATAGCGAAATAACACCTTTTTTAATCAGTAGTTATACGTGTTAGCTGAAAAAATCACAGGTATCTAACTTAATCCTAGATTCTGATGCACTAAGCTTACAGGCTTTGATATCTATTGTTATTTTTATTTAATTTCATAATTTGCTAACTCTGTATCTAATTTCATCTCACATTTTTAGTCTTTGATACTACCCTTTGAGAAGTTATCATCGAGATATTCACATCCTTTTTTGGCGATTAAAAGGGTAAGATAAATCTAATCTGTAAAATGTTCCTTTAAATTCTGGTTTGTGCTTAAAACAAGACTCAAAAGCAAAGTGTAATCTAAAATTGTTTGAGAGGATGTTTATCAAACCTGTATTCTGTAATAATAGTTACAATTTCTCAATTGCTTTGAGAAATACTTTGGATGATCAATATATAAGACATATCCCATATTAGGAGGTTAATTTATGATTATAACTACCACTGATGTAATTCAAGGAGCCGTGATTGAGTCATATTTAGGCATTGTGACAGCAGAAGTAGTCTACGGCAGCAATTTCTTGCGGGACTTTTTGGCTGGGATTCGAGATATTATCGGTGGACGCACTGCTAGCTATGAGCGTCTATTTGAGCAGGGTCAACGCAAGGCACTAGAAGAATTAGAACAACGCGCACAACGTTTAGGAGCAAATGCTGTAATTGGGATTGAAATTGATACTGGCACAATCAATCTTGACCAGTCAGGAGTTCTTTTGCTGATTACTGCCACAGGCACTGCTGTAAGGACGCGTTAATTTTTGATGATTTTAACTTTTGACAATCATTACAAAGCTTTAGTTATCATTACAAAGCTTTAGTTAGATTAAGTCTAATGGCATACATCTTTAAAGCTGGTTTCTGATAGCTAACTAATAGTTATATTTTAAGTTAAGAGTTTTTAAATGGAAATTTTAGGAAAAATACATAAATAAACACTAAACTATATTAAAAATTGTTAAATAAAGTTTTTTTCTGGCTAAAGATAGACCTATTAAATCTTTCTATCGATAGAGATTAAAACAGAACATTTAGTTATTTAATTTGAAGCATAAAGATGAATATACCCTGAGCAGGAACTTTGCTGAAACAGCACTGGAGAACATAAGCGATGTCATACGTAAATCGGACAGGTGATGACGTTATATCTACTGATACTGTGGTAGCAGGTCGAGTAGCTGAATATCACGACCGTGTTCGCTGGGGGCCAATTATTGCTGGTTTGTTGGTTTCTTTAGCTACACAATTAATTTTGAGTTCTATAATTGCGGCGGTTGCGGCAGGCACAGTTGCAGGTTCAGGTGCACCTAGAACAATTGCTCCTAACGCTGCGGGTAATGCGGGGCTTTGGTCAACTATCGCTTTACTAATTTCCCTATTTACTGGTGGTTGGGTTACAGCCCGTGCTTGTGGACCGATGAACCGCAATACAGCTCTTCTGAACGGCGCAATCCTTTGGGCAACGACTTTGGCAGTTAGCTCATGGCTTTTAGCAAGTGGAGTATCTGGTGCTTTTGGTGTTGCTGCTTCTAACGCAGGAGAAGTCATAAACCAGGTACAACAGCAAGGTGGTGTTAATGTACCACAAGCAAACATAAGTGCCCAACAAGCTCGTGATACGGCAGCTAATATACGTTCGGGATTGTGGTGGTTTGTGTTTGGTTCTTTGTTGGGTTTAATAGCCTCAATGATTGGAGCCGTAACTGGCGCTCGTAGTCATCGTACTAACAATTACAATGCTTAAATAATTGTTTGACAAAGAAAATGTTATTTATTTTCAAATAAAAGCACCTTCAAAAAGGTGCTTTTTATTTATTATTTAAAATTAGAGTATTATTATTACCAACAAAATTACAACTAACTAGAAATAACTACTATGACCTAGAAAAACCCACCTTCCACGGTTCACCATTTGAGATATGAACCTTCAATTCCCTGCTCACGACGAATTTTGCCATCTTTTTCAAACCAGGCAATTACTTGCTGTGTTGTCAAATCTTCAATAGCAATACTGTACTCTTGGGCAATATGCTTCAAAAGCTTCAGTGATGAAATTGTCAATCTTGTTAAAAATTTTTCTGGGGAAGACAACAACGCCGCGTCTACTTTTGCTGACTCTTCCAGGGTTAAAAATTGTGTTGATGGTTGCTGTGGTGGTACATCCATAAATGCTATCTCAAACTTAGTTGCTATTCAGCTATTATCCATTACCACGACTAGATGTAAACCGAGTTTGTTTATGAGAACTTTACTGACGAATTTGTACTAAATAGCCACAACGGTGTTCGCCATCAATAATCCAGTGGGTGCGTTCTACGGTACAATCAGGTAAGACGGCTGCAAACATTTCTAATTCGTGACCACAGATGCTGGGGAAAGATTCGGCAACGTTAGAAATTGCACAGTTATGCTCCATTAAGATAAAGCGATCGCTCTCAAAGCAGTCATTCACATCAACAGGGTGATACTCCGCCATGAAGCCTTCCGCTTTTCTCAACTCTACTAAGTTGGCTACACGTTCTCGTAGTGAACCGTTACCGACGCGATCGCGGTATTCTTTAGCTTTGCGCTGCCACTGTTTCTCTAAAATCGATTTAAATTGGTCGTGTCCTACCGTTTCCGCTAAGGTGTCTAGCAGCGAAACCGCAAAATTTCCGTGGCCATCACCAAAGCGATAGCTCATTGTTCGATGCAAGCGATCGCGTCCTTGACGACTCAGTTCATAAAGATGCTGCGGTCGCCCCATCCCCGCCGCCTGCACTGATGTCGAATACAAAACTAGCTCCTCCGTCTCCAAATCTTTGAGATGGCGACGAATAGCTTGGGGGGTAACGTCTAAAACTTCAGCTAGCTCCAAAGCCGTTGCTTTTTCGTGTTTGTGCAGATATTCTAGGATATCTTGCTTGGTTGAGGACTGGTGGGTAGTCGCCATCTTCATGTGGTGCGAGACGTTCAGCGAACGCCCCAAAAATTAATTTCTTGGAAAATTTGACTGTGCCGATTTTGGATTTTGGATTTTGGATTTTGGATTAAAAAAGTTTTCTGGTATATGCCCCGTTACGCTATCGTCAATCTAAAATCCTTGAGCCAAGCACCTTTGTGGTCTTTTTAAATCTAAAATTGCAAATCTAAAATCCAAAATTGTTTGACTTAGACAACATTGTTGTTGTTAATTTAGCGTAAAATGAAGATAGATTAAACAACATAGCTGTTGTTTTACTCTCCACCACTATTCTAGCAGGCGTGTAACCATTCCGTAACGGGAGATGGAAATCGGTTAGCCGCAGCCCGTCTCCCATCCTAAAAGAGTTCAGAACACGAGAGATTATTACTGATGAGTGCCACTGTCAAAACCTTAGTCAACCAACCCTACAAGTACGGCTTTATTACAGATATTGAAGCCGACACTATTCCGCGTGGACTAGACGAGGACGTTGTTCGCTTGATCTCATCTAAGAAGAACGAGCCACAGTTCATGCTGGACTTTCGCCTCAGAGCTTATCGCCAGTGGCAAAAAATGACGGAACCAACTTGGCCGAATGTCAAGTATCCGCCAATAAATTATCAGGATATCATTTATTACTCAGCACCGAAACGCAAGAAAGAAAAACTGAACAGCTTGGATGAAGTCGATCCAACTCTTTTAGAAACCTTCGAGAAGTTAGGCATTTCTTTATCTGAACAGAAACGACTGGCAAACGTCGCCGTCGATGCAATTTTCGATAGCGTTTCTGTTGCCACTACATTTAAAGAAAAGCTAGCGGAAGATGGCGTTATTTTCTGTTCGTTTTCGGAAGCGTTGCAAGAACACCCAGAACTAATCAAAAAATATTTGGGTAGCGTTGTTCCTATAGCTGACAATTATTTTGCCGCCTTGAACGCCGCCGTATTTAGCGATGGTTCTTTTGTCTATATTCCTAAAGGCGTAAAATGCCCAATGGAACTGTCTACCTACTTCCGCATCAACTCTGGTGATACGGGACAATTTGAGCGGACTTTGATTGTCGCCGAAGAAGGTAGTTATGTTTCTTACCTCGAAGGTTGCACCGCACCGATGTATGACAGCAACCAGCTGCACGCCGCCGTTGTGGAACTTGTCGCCCTTGATAACGCCGAAATTAAATACTCTACTGTGCAAAACTGGTACGCTGGCGATGCCAACGGTAAAGGCGGTATTTACAACTTTGTCACCAAGCGCGGTTTGTGTCAGGGCGTAAATTCCAAGATTTCCTGGACTCAAGTAGAAACAGGTTCGGCAATTACTTGGAAATATCCTAGCTGTGTGTTGGTGGGTGATAACTCTGTGGGTGAGTTTTACTCGGTGGCGCTGACAAATCATCAGCAGCAAGCTGATACGGGTAGTAAGATGATTCACGTTGGGAAGAATACCCGCAGTACAATTATTTCTAAAGGAATCTCGGCAGGTAATTCTAGTAATAGCTACCGGGGTTTGGTGAAAGTTAATCCGACGGCGAAAGGGGCGAGAAATTATTCTCAGTGTGACTCAATGCTGATTGGGGATAATGCCCATGCGAATACTTTCCCTTATATTCAGGTGCAAAATAACGGTGCGAAGGTGGAGCATGAAGCTTCTACTTCTAAGATTGGGGAAGATCAGTTATTCTACTTTGCTCAACGGGGTATTTCTTCGGAAGATGCTATTTCGATGATGATTAGCGGCTTCTGTAAGGATGTTTTCAATCAGCTACCGATGGAGTTTGCTGTGGAAGCTGATAAGTTGTTGAGTTTGAAGTTGGAAGGCAGTGTTGGATAAGTGGAAGGAAGGATAAACACAGGGACATCGGGGTTCTGTGTTTATCTTTTGGAAGAATGACGAACCGCAGAGGCGCAGAGAGCGCAGAGAGAAGGGAGAGAAGATGATTATTGAAAATAGTGAAGTTGTGCTGTCAGTACGGAATCTGACGGCTAATGTTGATGGGACACCGATTCTTAAGGGTGTGAATCTTGAGGTGCGATCGGGTGAAATTCATGCGATCATGGGGCCGAATGGTTCTGGTAAGAGTACTTTTTCTAAGGTGTTGGCTGGGCATCCGGCGTATGAGGTGACTGGCGGTGAGGTGATTTTTCAGGGGCAGAATTTACTTGAGTTGGAACCGGAAGAACGCGCAAGAAGTGGTGTATTTTTGGCGTTTCAGTATCCGTTAGAAATTCCGGGTGTGAGCAATTTGGATTTCTTGCGGGTGGCGTACAATTCCCGTCGGAAGGCGCAAGGTTTAGAGGAAATAGACGCTTTTGATTTTGACGATTTGATTGAGGAAAAGCTGGATGTGGTGAAGATGAATCCCAGTTTTCTCAGTCGGAGTTTGAATGAAGGGTTTTCTGGTGGCGAGAAGAAGCGGAATGAAATTCTGCAAATGGCGTTGCTGGAGCCAAAGTTAGGAATTTTGGATGAGACAGATTCGGGTTTGGATATTGACGCGCTCAGAATTGTGGCGAATGGGGTAAATCAACTGGCAAGTCCAGACAATTCGACAATTTTGATTACTCACTACCAACGGTTACTCGATTATATTGTGCCAGATTTTGTACATGTGATGGCACAAGGGCGAATTATTACGAGTGGTGGTAAAGAACTGGCGCTGGAATTAGAGTCTCGCGGTTATGACTGGGTGCTAGAAGAATTTGCTGCTGAGGTGGGTGTGTAATGAATATTCAAGTATCCCCTAGCCCAATACCTAATTCAAATGCAGTCAGTTTAACATCGATGTTAGATAGAGATGATTATCTGACTGGGTTGTTAAATCAAGTAACAGCGACTAAAACAGAAGGTTGGTTGCAGGAATTACGCCAAAGTGCTGCTAATTGGGTTCGCCACTCGATTATCCCGACTACCCGCGAGGAAGAATGGCGATTTACTGATTTGTCGTCTCTACGAAAGGTGCAATTTAATATAGAGACGGGAAATTTTGCGTCTCTAGAATTTGATATTTTGCCAGAGGCGGCTAATAGTCGTTTGGTATTTGTTAATGGCGTTTTTGCGCCGGAGTTATCCGCAGTTTCAGATTTACCATCTGGAATTGTGGTGAGTAATTTGGCTGGTTTGTCTGTCGTTGAGCAGGAAGGTGTACAGCAGTATTTAGCTCAAGCTGAGGGAGCGCAGGAGGTTTTTACTGCTCTCAATACGGCTGGGATAACTGATGCAGCTGTGGTGTGGGTGAAGAAGAATGTGCTAGTTGAAACGCCAATTAATTTGGTGTTTATTTCGGTTATGGGTGAGACGGCGACGATTTCACAGCCGCGTTGTTTGGTGGTGGCCGAAAGTGGTTCGCAAGTGACGTTGGTTGAGGAGTATACGAACCGCAGAGGCGCAGAGAGCGCGGAGGAAGGAGTTTATTTAACTAACGCGGTTACGGAAGTTTGGGTGGGTGACAATGCGGAAGTTAGTCACACTAGGGTTGAGGAAGAAGGTGCAGAGGCTTTTCATATTGGGAAAACTGCGATCGCACAGGCTCGTGATAGTCGATATACTTGTCATGCCATAACTTTAGGTGCAAAGTTGTCGCGGCACAATTTAGAAATTTTGCAAACTGGTGAGCAGACACAAACTACTCTCAATGGTTTGACGATAATTTCTGGTAAACAATTGTCTGATACTCACAGTGCGATCGCACTTAACTATCCTCACGGTACAAGTGACCAATTGCATAAATGTATTGTAGGCGATCGCGCTCATGCGGTGTTCAATGGTAAAGTTTTTGTACCCAAACTAGCGCAGTTAACAAATGCATCCCAGTTGAATCGCAATTTGCTGCTATCGTCTAAAGCCAGAGTTGATACCAAACCCCAATTGGAAATTACGGCGGATAATGTAAAATGCGCCCACGGTGCTACCGTTAGCCAATTGGAAGATGATGAAATATTCTATCTGCAAAGTCGGGGAATTGATGAAAACGATGCTCGAAAGTTATTAATTAACGCCTTCGCTGCTGAAGTTATCAACAAAATACCAGTTCCTTCTCTGCGAGAAATCCTTTTAAACACAGTGAATAATCTCAAGTCCCTGACTAATGAGTAATAACTAATCTACCAATGACTTTCACCTCTACCAAAACCCTTGCTGATAAAGTTCGCGCTGACTTCCCGATATTGCATCAGGAAGTCAACGGCAAACCCTTGGTCTATCTAGATAATGCTGCAACATCGCAAAAGCCTTTGTTGGTGTTAAATACCCTGCGGGATTATTACGAACACTATAATGCTAACGTGCATCGAGGTGCCCATTCCCTGAGTGCTAAAGCTACTGATGCTTATGAAGGTGCGCGAGATAAAGTTGCCAAATTCATTAATGCTGCATCCCGTCAGGAAATCGTCTACACCCGCAACGCAAGTGAAGCGATTAACCTAGTAGCTTACAGTTGGGGAATGAATAATTTGCAGCCTGGGGATGAGATTATTCTGTCGGTGATGGAACACCACAGTAATATTGTGCCTTGGCAATTGGTAGCACAAAAAACGGGTGCAGTACTGAAATTCGTGGAACTGACACCTGAAGAGACTTTTGATTTGTCACAGTATAAAAAGCTGATCTCCGACAAAACCAAGTTGGTGTCGGTGGTGCATATTTCTAATACTTTGGGTTGCATTAACCCAGTGGCAGAAATTGGTGCGATCGCTCACAGCTACGGTGCTAAATTCTTAGTTGATGCTTGCCAAAGTGTTCCTCACTATCCTGTTGATGTACAGAAAATAGATTGTGACTGGTTAGTAGCATCCGGTCATAAGATGTGCGCTCCAACTGGGATAGGATTTTTGTATGGCAAGTTGGAATTGTTAGAATCAATGCCACCATTTTTTGGTGGTGGTGAGATGATTGCAGAGGTGTATTTAGACCATTCCACTTATGCAGAATTACCGCATAAATTTGAAGCCGGTACACCTGCAATTGGAGAAGCGATCGCACTTGGTGCTGCGATAGATTATCTTAGCAGTATCGGCATGGATAAAATTCACGCCTATGAAGCAGAATTAACCGCTTATTTGTTCCAACAATTAGAGCAAATTCCCCAAATTAGAATTTACGGCCCCAAACCAAATGCAAAAGGTGAAGGTAGAGCTGCTCTTGCGTCATTCACCGCCGGGGAAGTTCACGCCAACGACTTATCTACATTATTAGATCAAGAAGGCGTTGCTATCCGTTCTGGACACCACTGCACACAACCATTACACCGTTATTTAGGTCTTGCTGCAACCGCACGAGCAAGTCTATCTTTCTACAACACCCGCGAGGAAATTGATATTTTCATCAAAGCACTGAAAGAAACTCTCGACTTTTTTGCAGGTTTCCTTGCTTAAAGTTACAAAATATTTAGATAGTGATTGTGCCAAATATCAGCAACATATCTTGCTAATAGTTGGCACAATTTAATTATCTGGATTATTTACAAGAGAAACTAAAGTGCTATACAGTGACTTTACTTTAGACAGAGTTAGAAAAACCTTTGGCTTAACTATTTCTGACAAAATTGATATATTTGCATCTGTACATGAAGTAGAGTGTTCACCATTACTTGCAGAAGTCTTGCGGGAAAATGTACCTTTAGCTCTTGCTAGTAATACTGAAAAATCCCGCTCAGAGATGATTACTGCACCTATTTTAATTGCTGTAAGGAAATATTTAAATAATCAAATAAGTTTATTTTCTGGTATCGATTTTACTGTTGATTCAGCACAAGGGTTAAATGGAAATTGCGATTTTATTATTAGCCGTTCAGCAGAGTTACTAATTTTGAACGCACCAGTTGTCACAATTGTAGAAGCTAAAAAATAAAATATCAATGCGGGATTAGGTCAGTGTGTAGCAGAGATGTTAGCAGCTAAATTGTTTAATGAACGTGTGGGTAATAACATTCAGGCAATTTATGGAACTGTCACCACTGGAACTAACTGGAAGTTTTTGAAACTTATTGGGCAAGTGATTGAAATTGACTTGAGCGAGTATTATATTAATGACATAGGTAAAATTATCGGAATTTTATCTAATATTCTGACAGAAAAAGTATTGTAATATGCTTGTCAAGTCAACCCTTGCGGAACAAAGAACAGTCTTACACAACGTTAGCTGGGAAACCTTTGAAGCCTTGCTGAGAGATACAGGTGAGCATAGAGGTTCTCGGTTTGCTTACGACTGCGGCATTTTAGAAATTATGACTCCACTTTTTGAACACGAAAACCCAAAAATTCAGTTTGACCGATTGATATTCGCTTTAGCAGTGGAATTAAAAACTAAAATTAGAAGTGCTGGTTCTACAACATTAAAACGTAAACCAATAACAAAGGGAATAGAACCCGATACTTGCTATTATATTCAAAATGAGCCATTAATTAGAGGTAAACAAGAATTAGATTTAAGAACAGATCCAGCACCGGATTTAGCAGTTGAAATTGATATTACTAGCAGTTCTGTTAATAAATTTAATATTTATGCGGCTTTAGGTGTAGGAGAATTATGGAGATATGACGGTGAAGTTTTAAAATTTTATCAGCTAGTAGCAAGTGAATATATTGAAATTAAGTCGAGTATCGCTTTCCCTTTAATTTCTGTTAGTGATATGAATAGATTTATCCAGCAAAGTAAAACTATGGATGAAATTGATTTGGTACAATCCTTCCGCGCTTGGGTGCAGGGGAAGATAGGTTAAAGTTTACCTAATTGATAAATATAATTACTGGCTTATTTTTCTAAGATATGCTTGTCAAGTCAACGGTTGGTGAACAAAGAACAGTGCTACATAACATTAGCTGGGAAACCTTTGAAGCCTTGCTGAGAGATACAGGTGAAGATAGAGGTTCTCGGTTTGCTTATGACTGCGGTGTTTTAGAAATCATGACTTCACTTTTTGAACATGAAAACCCCAAAATTCAATTTAACCGTTTTATTCTAGTTTTAGCTGAAGAATTAGGAATTGAAATTAGAAGCGCTGGTTCTACAACATTGAAGCGGAAAATATCAAATCGGGGAATAGAACCTGATACTTGCTACTATATCTAGAATGAACTAGCTATTAGAGGTAAGCAAACTTTAGATTTAGAAAATGATCCGCCGCCTGACTTAGCAATTGAGATTGACATTACCAGCAGTTCAGTTAACAAATTGGGGATTTATTCAGCGTTGAGTGTAACTGAACTTTGGAGATACGACGGGCAATATTTAAAGTTTTATCAGTTGATAGAAGGGCAATATGTCGAGTGTAAGTTTAGTATTGCCTTTCCTATAGTTTCAGTAAGTGAGATAAGTAGATTTATTGAGCAGAGTAAAAGATAATATCGGCAAGAATTTTAATTGCTGAGTTGGGATGTGCAATAAGACACCAGGAGTCTTTCTTGAAAACTGCTGTAACTGTGGCTATGGCATTCACGGCATCCATACCATAACTCATAAAGGAATCTACCGTACCCCCATCAACAATTGAGTACCACTGAGAACCCAGAGACCACTCGTTTTGATAGTTACATCTTAAACCGTAGTCTTTGACCAGTGACATAGGCGCAGACCGTCGTAGACATCGCTTAGTAAAATCCATCGTGTTCCGCTTGCGCTATCTAGTTTGTACTAAAGTTAACTTTATTCAACTGAGAATTGTTAGTTGACGGTTAGTTGCTGTTAGTACAAGCAGCAATGACGCTGCTATTAATTCAGATAGAAGTGTATTGAATAAAATTATGACGACTAAGGCGATAAATTGTTGTTGATGAGGATGATAACGGATTCATAAAACAGTATGATGCTTTCTCCTATCTGCCGTTGTAGCTGAATCTAAATGTACATTCTAGAATCAACTTTTGATTCACTAAAGAATAGGGCTGAATTTCTAAAGCACGTTGAAAAGCTCGGATAGCTTGACCATACTCTCCTAGTGCTGCATAACATAAGCCCATACCATGAAGCGCCCCAAAATGTATTGGATTTATCTGTATAACCATCTGACAATCTGCCAGAGATTTTTGATAATCGCCAATACTGTAATAGAGGAAAGCTCGACGATTCCAAGCTTCGGCAAAATCTGGCTGGTCTTTAATTAATGCCGTCAGCGATGTTTCAGCTTCAGCAATTTCACCTGCATCCAGTAACTTTTGACTGCGGTCAATTATTTCCAGCCCATAGATCCCCTTTTGCTGAAACCAGATCCGCCAGATTTTTCTGGTTGCCTTGTCGCGCACTGTGGCATCCGGGTTTTTCAACTCTTCAAGTAATGAATTGATAAATAAAGAATCCATGAATTTGAGATCAGTGAATATACCTTTGTATTAACTTTCTCACAAATTTTCTCGATTAAATCATTTTTAAAGTCATCTTTAAATTAGCCGTGATTAATCGCTAATTATGAAATTCCTGTGAGATTTATTGTGTTCAACAATACGACTAATACCATACTAGATATTTGGAGTCATAAAAATAAAAACTGACTACAGGTAGCTAACAAATCCCTTTGGCACTATTTATTACTCAAGCTCACATCAATATGCCAGAACTGCAAGATGCAGTAGACAAAGGTTATTTGCAGGTAGATAGCAAGATTATGAAACCAGGCGGTAATTTGGTTATCACCAAAGCCACAGTTGAGCCAGTTTGGTATTTACCAGGAATTGCCAAGGGCTTGGGCATTGCAGAATCACAGACAATACTTTTCGGATAAACGCCAACAATCTCTCTTTTGGTCTGGGGAAAGGTTACTGGGCTTGGGGTAAAGCTAAATTCAAACCCTTTCCCTTTCCCCCTTAACCGAAAAGTATTGCAATCACAGTTGCTTCGTCCGTACACAATGTGTCGCCAGAATGGAAGATATAGCCTTATAAGAATTAATGCCGAATATATTGTATTGGTTTTTCAAAAATCGTCTCAGTGGCTAACATACTCTTTATTAGAACCTAAGTTTCTCTGCTTATTCACTGCACAGCAAGGTATAGAGAGTTTTGTAATGTACATTACATTCTGATGTAACACTGTATGAGGCTGTCATTGATGACCATTTGGATGAACATGGCTATATTATTCCTGGGTTGGGAAATGGACGACGGGCTACGCCTAAGCTTATTTGGCACAAAATAAGCTAATTATTCATGAGCAAATGACGATTAAATCCAGTTATTAGCCGAACACTGCACAAATCGTTAGTTAACAAATTTTACTCCGTCAAATTTGGAAATATTCTTAAATAAATGCATACTAAATACATCACATTGATACACTAACTTCATATAAAATAGTGATTGATTTTTTCAGACTCTTCCATAATCATCTACTATAATGTTGGATACTTAAATTCCCCGATTAGAAAGATAAATATTACATAGTAGATACTAATGGTACAACCGACTATTGGACAATTAGAAACAGAAATATCACAGCGCATCATAAATTTATATAACGATCGACTAGGAAAGTCTCCTAGCCAAATTATTTGTCATTTTTTTGATACCGAAATCGTAATTTCTCTAGAAAGCTCTGTTACCAAAGCTGAAGAAACTTTACTGAAAGGAGGTTATGATACTTTAGCTGAACAAGTACGATTATATTTAGAGAAAATAATTAAACCAGATTTAAAAAATTTGATTGAGGAAATTATTGGTCAACCTATCCTTTACTTGATGGCAAACACCAATTTAACAACAGGGCGTACTGGGATTGTTGTGATTCTCAAGGAATTACCTGAAGTTCGTAATCCCGAATCTATTCCCAAGATAAATGTTAGGAATTTAGCTGACTGATGTGGCGACTGATTACCACTTCTAATTGATTAAAATCATAGGGTTTAGTAATGCAATCATCAAATGCTGGGAGCATCGTGGAGCGATCGTCTTGTACCCTTTTTAAAGGTGTGACTGCAATGATTGGAATGCTAGCAGTTTTTGAGTCATGTTTGAGATCGTCAATGACTTGGTTCGCACTCAAATTAGATAGCTTCATATCTAGCAGGATTAAATCTGGTTGATGAGTTTGTGCCAACATCACAGCCCTCACCCCTTGTTTAGTACAAATACATGAAAAATTTAATATTCCTAGATGAGAATTAAGTAGCTCTAAATCATGTAAACTCTGTTCTACAACCAAAATTAAAGGCTGTCCATTCATAAGCAGTTAGTCCTGTCCAAGAAAAGCTAGGCATAAAAACTTTATCCATCAAGAAAACCTGAAAATCTTTTTTTCTAGTAAGTGTTTAAGTAAATGTACGAGAGTATCTTCAGACGACCAACTAAGGCATAAAAATGAATAGCTTAGTGTATAATTCATTCGGTTGTCTATCGGCACTAAATTTCAGGAAATAACATAGCAAAGCAGCCATAACATCAAGCAAATATTAGCATAAGTGATGTATGTAATTGCCAGAATTGACTATAAAAGATTGGTATTTTATGGTAAATAGGGGAATACTTAAAGTACTTGAAGTTGCAGATTTACTAGCCTTAGCCAGGAGTGCTAAAATTGCGTAGGCATCGCCTTTGTTACATTACCATAAATTAATTAAGTATATTTAACCATCAAGTAACTGACGTGCATAAGCGATCGCCTCTGTTGGGGTTGAAAGTTTCCCCTCAGCTTGTGCTACACCAATTTCAGTCAGCAGTTGACCGATAATTGGCGAAGCTGGAATATCTAATGCTACGATCAACTCCTTCCCGCTTACTAATGGAGTGGGATGAGCGATCGCATCATCAGGGTTGAGGTAGCGGTCGATCAAAGGTGCTAAGACTTGGTAGCTCAAAGATTTAGTTTCCACTGCTGTGTGTAGTGGCTTGTCACTAGATATTGCCTCTACCAAATTATTAATTGCTACAGCTAGCACTGCCGTAGCGGGGAACACAATATCTGCGTTATGAAACAAAAAGTATTGTTCTCGCAAGGACATATCCACTACTTGAAATTGCGGTAACAGTTTCAGAGCAGTAGTTACACCTCGGATTTCGGCACGACTATAAGTTAGTTCCTGTAGCTCTATTTCTGCTAATACTGGATCTAGGTTGACAAGACAAGCAAGTTTGGCAATACCTAGCCAAGTAGTTTTAATCCTATCGCGGACATATTCTTGCAGTTGTGCCCCTAGCTGTTGCCAATTTTCTGTAAGTAAGGCGGCGGCGGTGTCAACTGCTGCTAGTTTGAGCAAGCTTTCACGGGTAGCATTTTTGAAGAAAGGGGCAAGTAAACCATCTTCCCAAGCCGTTGTGATCCAAGGAGTACCCTGAGAATTTGCCAATAGATAGCCAATTTCTACCCTAACTCTTTCGGCTGCAACTTTGCTGATATGCGATGCCAAAGCACGAATTGCGGCTTGGGTAGCTGGCTCAAGAGTAAAACCTAGTTGAGCAGCTTGGCGATAACCTCGCATTAACCGCAAAGGATCATCTTCTAGGTTCGCGGGTGATACCATTCGCAAAATGCCCTGTTGTAAGTCTACATAACCTTGCAGAGGATCGATAATTTCTTGCGTATGGGGATTATAAGCGATCGCATTTACTGTAAAGTCGCGTCTGTGCAAATCAACTTCTAAACTATCTCCTTCCTGTTGGGCAAAATCAGCCGTGGCGTGGGGAAAAACCACACGAGCAATTTGTCGTTTTGCATCAAGTAACACAAAACCAGCTTTGTAATGATGAGCGATCGCTCTCGCTACCTTTACCGCCTTAGATGGTATAACAAAATCTAGATCCAGATATTCGCGAGTTCTGCCCAGGATCGCATCTCGGACAGCGCCACCTACCATGTAAGCGGGTTGTGGTAGGAATTCTAAGCTGAAAGGCCAATTTTCGGGAGCGAGGGTAGAAGGAATTGATTCAAGCATTGTAATAAAAATCAACCCAGCAACTCATGAATAACAGTTGGGCTTACGTTAGATTAACAATAAAGGCCCCTGGAGTTGGTTCTATTATGTGTATTTGCGTGAATTGCCACTATGTAGACAGCTGTGTTACCTATCATGCCGTAGAAGGGCAGCACCAACAGCCTCACTTGACTGAAACACCTGATTTTGATCCCAATGAACCTTCTATCAATGTCAACATTCGGACTAAAGATGATGTAATTGAAATGGAATGGGATGTTGTTGGTTGTCTGAGCTTTAAGCGGGAAACAGGTAAGTGGTCAAAATTGCGTCCTGGTGAATTAGTGCCCACTTGATAGAAATGATTGGTGTATCTTACAGCTATTTTCAGGTAAACAGACTACGCGGTAGGGGCGCAAGGCCTTGCGCCCCTACAACCGATATGGTCAAAATACATGATTTCTGCTGTAATGAGATTTTGTCTATCAGCGATCGCAGAAGATAAAGAAGCCAGCCAAGCAAAAACAGCATGACCAACGCACAGCGATTAGACCATGTAGAAGATGAACTCGAAACTGTTAAGCGATTGCTAGTTTCTACTGCTAGCTACGCAGAATCAGCGAACAGACGGCTTGATGAGTTGACTATAAAACAAGACCGCACCCAATCTCACCTTGATGAGTTGACCATAAAACAAGACCGCACCCAATCTCACCTTGATCAATTAGGGGCACGTGTTGACCAGATAGGGGAAAAGGTTGACCAAGTTTCTGATAAGGTTGATAGTTTTATCACTCACACACAACGTCTATTTACAAAGGCAGGCAGTGAAATAGAGGAAACAAAGGCACGAACTGAGCGATTAGAAGCACTTATGCTAAAGCTTGATCGTAACTTTGAGGAACAAAAATCTCAGTTTCAGGAGTTTCAACTGACTACGGGTGCTGCCTTGGAGCGAATTGACCGAGTTTTGGACTATCTATTGAGACAGCAAGGCGGTAATCCAAATCCCCCATCCTAGCCGCGATCGCTATTAGAAAGTCAACAGCATTGGCTCTCACAAACCTTGTAACAAGACTGTTTGACTGATTATTACTCAGTAGTTTTTCAATTAAGAACCGCTATGTTATATGCTTAAATAAATCGCGTTAACTCTATAAAAATAGATATTTTAAATAATTTTGACAACGAAACTAAAAGACATTGCAATAAATAAATACGCTTTGGCACTACATACTACCACACCAGAATTAGGTTTGGTAATTAGTAATTTTGATGGTGAAACTCGCTCTCAAATTTGGAATTTGGGGCGTGATTTATCTAGCTTGGTGCATCAATATTTAATTGAATTTATCAAACCGCAAACTTGGGCAGATTTGTCCTTTATAGCAGTTGCAAAAGGCCCCGGCGGTTTTACCGGAACTCGAATTGGTGTTGTTACTGCTCGGACTTTAGGGCAACAGTTAGATATCCCTGTATTTGCGATTTCAACTTTGGCTGCGGTAGCTTGGGCAGAAGCAGGCAAAAGTCAAAATTTAAAAACTTTTGCTGTGGAAATGCCAGCCCAAAGAGGTCAAATTTTTGCTGCTATTTATCAGTTTGAGCCAGATACTTCTAAACTAAAAGTGTGTTTGTCAGATAGAGTGTTTACACCAGAAGCATGGCAGGAAACTTTAACGAATTGGAACACTAATTATCAGTTGATTCAAGCTCAATCTGGTCTAGCAGCGACAGTGACAAGTATTTTGGAACTAGCTAATCTCGATTGGCAAGAGGGCAAATTCCCTAATTGGTCAGAGGCGTTACCATATTATGGGCAGCATCCAGTGGAAGTTTAACTCAGATGTGTCACAATCCATAAATCTATAATCAAAATAGCCACAGCCAAACAGGAAGAGTAAGCAGCAATAGTATAACCCCAGCAGCTAAGGCAGTAACTGCTAAATCGCGATCCAGATTGAATGTCTCAGCAATTACCAGTGTACCGAAAGCTGGAGGCATAGCCATTTGTAAGACAATTACCTTTGCTGTAGAACCAGTTAATCCAAACAGCGGTAATATGCTGCCCAATATCAAGGGAACTAGCAACATTTTGATTCCCAAGCTGATTCCTGCTTGTGGTAGGCTACCCCAAGATTTAAGCAGCCCTAGTCGCATTCCGATTAACACTAGAGATAAAGCTACACTACACCAAGCAAATTTTTCCAAGTAGAATTCTACTACTGTGGGAATTGTCGCTTCTCGAACCAGCAAGCCAAATCCGAAACTCCATAAGGCAGGATTAATTAAGATGGTCTTAGCAGTCTGCCAATGATTCTGGACACCAACGCCAAAACGCGCTGCTAGCAACACACCCAAGCCGTAAGTTCCTGGGAATGAACCTAACAAATCGTAAAATAGCGCCCAAGCAAAGTATTCCTTGCCTACCATTGCTAAGGTAATGGGAAAACCAAGATAACCAGTATTACCCAACATTGCGGCTAATATCAAGCTAGCCTGAGTTGGTGGTTGGGGGACAGTCTTTCTAAAATAGGCTTGTCCTTTAATGGCTAACCAAGCTAAAAATGCTCCTAGTAAAATGGCTAAGTAAGCGATCGCAGGTGCAATCCAAATTTGCCCTGATAAACTAGATTGACGCAAAAACGATACTATGCTTATGGGTACTCCCACCCAAAAAAGAAACAGTCCTAAACGTGTAGGAACTGTCACAGGTAGTTTGCGTCCCAGAATAAAACCTACCAGGACTAATCCTCCCAGCTTGACGTATAGTTCTAAAAGGTTTGTCAAGATTGCGCCCAAGAACCACAGATGTAAAATGCTACCTGTTACGTTTACTTTTGTCCAGTGCAAAATCTGTTATGGCTATTTCACAAAAACAGGAGTTTACCCTTGAATAAGGCAGGGTTTTCTGGAAAACCGCAAAACTCATCGAACGATTTTGGTGATGATATTCCAGTGGCTGTACGCGATACCCCTGATGCAACACCTAAAATTTGGTTGCAAACCCGAATTTTGCTGATTGGGGGAGTAATGGCATTTGTTCTGCTGGCTTTAATTAGCGGTTTTTTGTTTTTCGTCACTGCACCCAAAAAAACCGTCGATTCTCAACCTTTACCAGCCACTTCTACTCCTACAACTCCAAATCCGACAGCATCTAATAATTCCAGCGATACTGTATTAGGGCATTTTCCATACCCAGAAGCCCCTGAGTCAGAACTAGCAACCATCTCCGCAAATAGGGGCATTAGAATGCGAAAAGCTGCTGCCCAAAAGTTTGAGGAGATGGTAGCAACAGCCCGGAGTGCAGGTGTAATTTTAGTACCAATTTCTGCCTTTCGCTCAGTCAAAGACCAAGAGCAGTTGTTTTTTGCTGTCGGTGCCCAGCGAAATCAAACGCCAGCAGAACGAGCCGCCCTCAGCGCTCCTCCTGGTCATAGCGAACATCACACAGGTTATGCTGTGGATGTTGGAGACGGAGCAGTACCAGCAACTAATCTTCAAACTAACTTTGACAATACCAAAGCTTATCGGTGGCTGCAAGCTAATGCAGCGCGTTTTGGCTTTGAAATGTCATTTCCCAAAGATAATGCTCAAGGTGTGAGTTATGAGCCGTGGCACTGGCGTTTTGTAGGCGATCGCAATAGTTTAGAAATGTTCTACAAAGCCAGAAACTTGAAACCCGCTAAGATATCGCCATAAAAGACAGCAGACAGGAGTCAGGAGCAATTGATTTTATCCCGCTCTCCTTACTCTCTCTTTGCTAATTGAGGCTGAAGCACTAGTTCTGTAAGGGCTGGACAGTAGTATTCAGCAATTTTCTTAGCGATCGCATCTGGTCGAGATATTTTATCTAGATTGCAAAGGTAGAGGTAAATTCAAACCCTTTCCCTTTCCCCCTTAACCGAAAAGTATTGGAGCAGGAAGACAAGGTGATTTAGTCTTTCCCCTTGTCCTCTTACCCTTTTCCCACGCTTAATTTCGTTTGCTATTTCCTGGATTTTCAGGCGCTGGTTTTTGATACTTATCTGGATACTTGCGCTGAAAGTATTCCTCCATAATTTGTAAGATCATGGGCGCAGCAATGCTGCCACCACCACCACCGGAATGTTCAGCAAATGCCACAATCACAACTTCTGGCTGTTCAGCAGGTGCATAAGCTCCAAACCAAGCGTGATTTTGCTTAACACGGGCTTTCCACGCTTCAGCAGTGCCACTCTTACCAGCCACTGAGGGAACTGTTGGCTGCTTCAAAGCTTTACCCGTACCTTCAGCTACTACTTTCCGTAGTCCCTGACGAAGAACACTTATGGTTGTCGGCTTCATATTTAAAGATGCTCGCCAGCTTTTTGCTTCTTCATTGTCTTTAAGCAAATGCGGCTGGATTCGATAGCCACCATTAGCAGGCACAGCAAACATGATGGCGACTTGTAAAGGTGTTGTTTGTAAAGCACCTTGACCAATTGACATATTAATGCTGTCGCCTACAGTCCAAGGTATCTTCCAAGTTTTCTGCTTCCATGTCTCATCTGGTACTAAACCTTTTGCCTCTTCGTTGCCAAACTCAAAACCAGTTCTTTTACCAAATCCATACTTGCGAGTCCACTCAATTAAAGTTGGGCCGCCGACTCCGCGACCAATTTGATAGAAGAAGGTATCACTACTCCACTGTAATGCTCCGACAAAACCCAATGGCCCGAATCCGGCGTGATTCCATTCACCAAATCGGGTGCCGCCAAAACTCAAAGAACCGTAGGTTTGCAGAACTGTGCTAGGAGAAAATTTACCTGATTCTAGACCGGCTGTGGTGGTAACAATTTTGAAGGTGCTAGCAGGTGGAAAGGCGCTGAGGGCGCGATTCACCAAGGGATGATCGGCACCTTGGACAAATTCCCAATCTTTTTGGGTGAGTTTCTGTTTCGAGAAAATATTTGGGTCAAAGGTAGGATGAGATACCATTGCTAAAACAGCACCGTTCTTTGGATCGAGTGCCACGATCGCACCGTCGCGATCGCCTAAAGCTTTTTCTGCTGCCTTTTGCATATTTAAATCTATGGTCAAGTGCAAATCGTTACCAGCTTTCGCTTGTTTCTCACCCAAAACCCGGAGCGGGCGACCAGCACCATCCACTTCTACCTGCTGACCGCCCCATTCGCCCCGCAGAGTTTTCTCATAAGCTTTTTCAACTCCCATTTGACCAATTACATCACCCAATCTGTAGCCTTCCTGCTTCTTTTCTTTTAACTGACCGCCGGTCAGTTCTCGCGTATAACCTAATACATGAGCTAATTCCTTGGCGTGGGGGTAGTAACGAACGGCTTCTGTATGGATTTCTACGTCTTTAAGTTCAGTTTGATACTCTTTCAATGCTGTGATTTGCGCTTCGTTCAAGTCACGAGCAATTCGGATAAGTGAAGAAGAGTTAGCACCTGCCTCTTCTAGTTTCTTTTCCATCTCTTCTTGGGGAACGTCGAGAATTTGAGATAGACGCGCTCCCACTAATGACCACGCTGGCTTAGTATGTGCCATCGGCCACAAATATACTGAGCGAGGATAGCGAGTACTGGCTAAAAGTTTGCCGTTGCGGTCAAAGATATTGCCTCGTTCTGGTTGTTTGGGGATCATCCGAATCCGATTTGACTCGGCTCGTTTTCGGTGGCTTGCTCCTTCAGTAATTTGCAAATATGCCAAACGAATGCTGATTCCTGTCAGCATCAATAGAGTAAATATAATTAAAAATATCGGCTGGAAACTTTGTCCAACAGTACGTGTATTTTTTTGTCCGCCAAGTGGAGATGGTTTCAGGAAAGTCATAAGGCAAAGAGGATTTCAAAATTAAGATTATCTGTAAATAACTCTGCTAAATTCTTAGCAGGTATTTAAGGGCAAACTAATTGGCAGTAATTAATTGTTTTCAATTGATACCATAAGCTCATCTCTTCTATTGCATCGCCCAAAGGCTTTTTGAATTTTAAACTTTGCACACTACTGGTCTATCGCATTAATTTTGATGAGTTTGTAGTAAGCACTTCAGTGCTTAAAAATCCAGGACTAAAGTCCTTAATACGAACTTTTTCACCCATCAAAACTAATGGGATAGACTAGAAACTCTTACGCTGTATACCTGTTTGAATTTTGACTTTTGCCTTGCGGTATTAGTCTCCAGTGCTATGTCCTGAACTTTGAGTTTTAGCTTCTGATGGGTCAGGCTGAGGTTTTTGATACTTACCTGGATACTTGTGCTGAAAATAAGCTTCTAGTACTTGTAAAACCATCGGACCGCAAATAGTACCGCCATGTTCGCCAGTATTTTCCCCAAAGGCCACAACCACAATTTCTGGCTTATTACTGGGCGCATAAGCACCAAACCAAGTATGATTTGGGCGACCAACACCAGCTTCAGCTGTGCCACTCTTCCCGGAGGCTGGGGCAATTGTCGGCACGTCCAAGCGCTTACCAGTGCCTTCACTCACTACCTTCCGCAGTCCATCGCGAAGAACTTTGATAGTTGTCGCTTTCATATTTAAGGATTCTCGCCAACTTTTTGCTTCTTCGTTATCTTTAAGCAAATGCGGCTGAACTCGATATCCACCATTCGCAGGGACAGAAAACATAATCGCCGATTGCAGAGGTGTCACTTGCAAAGCACCTTGACCAATTGACATATTAATAGTGTCACCAACAGTCCAAGGCGTTTTCAAAACTTTTCGCTTCCATGTTTCATCTGGAACCAAGCCTACTGATTCTTCATCACGAAATTCAATACCAGTTCTTTGACCAAACCCGTATTTGCGACTCCATTTAATTAAAGTTGGGCCACCGACTTTTCTGCCAACTTGATAGAAGAAAGTATCACTACTCATAGCGATCGCTCTGGGAAATCCCAATGGCCCGAATCCGGCGTGGTTCCACTCACCAAATGTCACCCCACCCACGGTAAGGGAACCAAAGGTTTGTAGTATTGAGTCAGGAGAAAATTCACCTGATTCCAGTCCAGCTGTCGTAGTCACAACTTTAAAAGTACTGGCAGGCGGAAAGGCACTCAGAGCGCGATTCACCAAGGGATGATCTTTACCTTGGACACTTTCCCAATCTTTTTGAGAGAGTTTTTGTTTGGAAAAGATATTTGGGTCAAAGGTGGGGTAAGATACCAACGCTAAAACAGCACCATTGTTTGGATCGAGTGCTGCGATCGCACCTCGATGATTTCCCAAAGCATTTTCGGCCGCCTTTTGCACATCCAAATCTATGGTTAGGTGCAAATCATTACCAGCTTTTGCCTGTTTCTCCCCTATAACCCGGATTGGTCTACCTGCACCATCCACTTCCACTTGCTGACCGCCCCATTCGCCCCGTAGAGCTTTCTCATAGGCCTTTTCCACGCCCATCTGACCGATGACATCTCCCAGTCGATAGCCTAACTCCTTCTTGCCATTTAACTGGTCGGCGGTCAACTCCCGTGTATAACCTAGTACGTGGGCTAATTGCTTACCGTGAGGATAATAACGTACAGAATCTGTATTGATTTCCACTTCTGGGAGTTCATTTTTATACTCCTTTAATGCCGTAATTTCTGCTTCATTTAAATCGCGAGCAACCCGGATGAGTGAAGAAGAATTAGCCCCTGCTTGTTCTAATTTCTTTTCCATCTCATCTTGGGGAATGTTAAGAATTTGCGCTAGACGCGGGCCGACTACTGACCAGGAAGGCTTAGTATGTGCCATCGGCCACAAATATACTGAGCTAGGATAGCGAGTACTGGCTAAAAGTTTGCCATTCCGGTCAAAAATATTGCCTCGTTCTGGTTGTTTGAGAATCATCCGAATTCGGTTCGCTTCGGCTCGTTCCCGGAGTTTTGGACCTTCAACAATTTGCAAATAGGCTAAACGAGCCTCAATCCCACTGGTCATTAATAGGGTAAATACGATTAAAAATATTGATTGGAAACCACGTCCAACTGTACGTGTATCTTTTTTGCTGCCAAGTGATGGGAATAAAGACATAAGTATCAATTCAAAATGAATAAACGCAATTCTAGCCAGCCTTTTAGCAATTGCTAATATGCAATTTTAAGGTGTGTTAACTTAATCACAGAATATCCAGTAATAAATTTGGTATATAAAACTACTATGAGTTATATTCCACTTACTGGGTATGAAAGAATCGGGCAAGTATATTCTTGAACAATTGTTTTTGGCGGATACAATAAACCAAAGTGTCAAGTATAGTCTGCCCAAAAGACTAGAGCAATTGACAAAATAACGTAATATCGCGGCATTCTACTGAGGATTATGGCTCAAACTGTCATGCACAATCAGAGGGGGATAACAAGTTTTCAGCCACTTGATGTTGAACTGCGTAACGTGTTCAAGTTTTTTAACCAAGAACCAGCAGTAAATGGAATTGATTTGGATGTCAGACAAGGAGAATTTTTTAGTATTTTAGGCCCCTCCGGTTGTGGTAAAACAACAACACTGCGCTTAATTGCTGGGTTTGAAATTGCTGACGCTGGTAAGGTGTTTATTCAGGGTCAGTCCATGACTAATGTGCCCCCTTACCGCCGACCCGTCAATACTGTATTTCAAAGTTACGCTCTATTTAACCACCTGAATGTCTGGAATAACATCGCCTTTGGACTGCGGTTAAAAAAAATACCCAAATCGAAAATTGAAGCTAGAGTCCAAGAAGCTTTAAAACTCGTGAAAATGGAAAGTTTGCGATCGCGCTTTCCCAATCAACTTTCTGGTGGTCAACAGCAGCGAGTAGCTTTAGCAAGGGCTTTAGTCAACCATCCCACCGTCGTCCTACTGGATGAACCTTTAGGGGCGTTAGATTTAAAACTACGTAAGGAAATGCAGGTTGAGTTATCAAATTTACACAAAGACTTGGGGTTAACCTTTGTGATGGTGACACACGACCAAGAAGAAGCATTGTCTTTGAGCGATCGCATTGCCGTGATGAATCAAGGCAAAATTGAACAAGTTGGCACTCCCAGCCAAATTTACGAACGTCCTTGTACATCCTTTGTGGCTGATTTTATTGGTGATACTAATTTATTCAGTGGTGAAATCGTCGCGGTAGACTCCTCTAATATTAAAATTTCCACAAAAATGGGGCTATCAATTGTTATTAGCCGCGCTGAAGATACACCAACTGAATTATCACAAGCTGTAGTAGTGAGTGTGCGTCCAGAAAAAATACAGCTTTCGCTTTATCCACCTAATTTGCCAGCTAACTGCTTTGAAGGACGGCTTGTCAATGTGATGTATTTGGGCACACACGTTAATTATGTTATGGAATTAACAAATGGCATTAGCATTAATGTGTTGCAACCTAATACTTTTGGCACTTTACCAGACCGCGACACGCCTATTTATGCCTGGTGGGCAGAAACAGATTGTTTAGCTATTAGTCAATAGTTAATGGTCATAGAAAGCGGTGGCCAACCAGTACCGCAAAGCGGAAGTCAAAAGTCAACTGATTTTGGATTTTAAATTTTGGATTTTGGATTGACGATTTGTTCCGCCCACTTTCTTGCGGGGCATGAACCGCAACTTTTCTAAAATCTAAAATCTAAAATCTAAAATTGGCACGGTTAAAAGTCACGCATAATTTTATTCCGAGCTTCTTGCACCATTTGAATCGTATGTTTATTTCTGCGCCCGCTGTACTAGTACAACTTTGTGGTTAAAAAGTAAGCAGATAATTCTGATAAATGAATTTAGAGGCTGGCAACCATTATTTATTTTGTTTCTTTTTTCCTTGTTCGGTCAATGCTGAATTGGAATTGTAATTATAAACTCTGTTCCTGCTGCTGGTGTTGAATGACATTCCAGTTTGCCGCCATGTGTTTCTGTGATGATTTGATAACTGATAAACATTCCCATACCTGTTCCCTTACCTACAGGCTTGTTGGTGAAAAACGGATTAAAAACTTGTTTTTGAATCTGTTCTGACATACCTATGCCATTATCAGCGATCGCAATTTTTACCCAACCTGAATCTATCACTGATGTACGAATGGCGATCGTGGGAGTTAACAACCCAGATGTTAAATTGTCTATTCTTAATTGTGCATTTTCAATTGTCCATTCTTCTAAAGCATCAATGGCATTCGCTAATATATTCATAAACACCTGATTGAGTTCTCCGCCATAGCATTCCACTAAAGGTAATGTGCCGTAGTCTTTGATGACTTGAATGGCTGGAAGCTTTGTTGTTTCTTGGAAGCGATGTTGCAATACCATTAGAGTACTGTCGATGCTTTCGTGAATATCTACTGCTTTAAACTCGGCTTCATCTATGCGTGAGAAGGTTCTTAACGACAGCACAATCTGACGGATGCGCTGAGTACCAACTTTCATCGAACTCAATATTCTTGGTACATCTTTTTGGATGTATTCTAGGTCAATTTCCTCACACAAAGCCTGAAATTCCAACTTATCACCAGATTGCTGCTGATAGTGAATTATTCGTAACAGATCTTGAGTATATTCCTCAATATAAGTGAGATTACCGTGAATAAAATTAACGGGGTTGTTGATTTCGTGAGCAACTCCAGCAACCAGTTGACCCAAACTAGACATTTTTTCTGCTTGAATCATTTGTGCTTGAGTTTGTCTGAGTTCTTGAAGAGTTTGTGCTAAATTTTCCGTTTGTTGTCGCAGTTGGTCTTCCATCTGTTTGCGTTCACTGATATCCCTGGCGACACAAACAACGGTGTTTTCGTCCATGCTGGCAATATTCGCCTCAAACCAAACCTCTCGGTTGCCTATAGGCAAGCTATATTCTACCTTCACAGTTTTTTGAGTTAAGAGTGCTTGTTGAATAGAGTTGAGAAAATAGTCCGCACAAGCAGAGGGTAAAACCTCATGTATTTTTCTGCCCAGCAGTTCCGCAGGAGGTTGGTAGAGTAAGGGCGCACTACTAGGAGCGATTTTTAGGTATCTTCCTTCGGCATCTAAGACAAGAATTACATCCTGCATAGCATTGAACAACGCAAGTAATTCTGCTTGCGAGGCTTTGATTAATTCTTCAGCTTGTTTGCGACTACTGATATCACTAATAGCGCCATGAAGACCAATAATTTCACCGCCTGAGTCGAAAATTGGCGAAGCCACTGACCTCATCCAGCACCAACTTCCATCCTTTTTTCGGTGGCGAAATTCTATTGCGATCTGCTGCCCCTTGGTTTCCACCATTTCTTGGATTTTTCTTTGGGCTAGAGGGAAATCATCAGGATGAAGCAATGGAGCAAAGGGTTGACCAAGTAGGTCTGAAGGTTCCCATCCTAAAACATTTTTATATTGTGGTGAGACATAAGTAAAAAGACCTTGCAATGACATAGAAAAAATTAGGTCGCTGATATTTTCTACGAGTTGGCGATACTTAGCTTCACTCTCAGCCAAAGCAGTTGCCGCCGCTTGGTGATGCCGTCCGCGAATTTTATTTGCTGATTCTACAAAGGTAGAATTATCTGCCAACTTCGATTGTAATTCTATCAGTTGTAAATCCTGTGGGACTTCATCAGTAATTGATTCCCAAATTTGATGTTTTTCGGCTACCAGCGTAGTTGAATAAAGGTCTTGCAATGCTTCTAGTTGTTGCATTAATTGGGAATTTTGCTGACGTAAAAGCAATATTTCTTCATTGATTTTGTTAGTAGACATATTCAACTCCCATTTACTTTAATTAGTGCTGTTTGCGGATAGCTAAGGTTGAGCGAGTCCTGCCTGACTCAGGACTTACGCAAAAATGGCTCAAAAGCTTAATTTATCGAACAGAATTCTTCTTCAACGAACCGCTAAGACGCCTTTCCTACGTGAATGCTACGTGCCCATGAGCAAGTAGGGTGACAAAATCTTCTTAGCTAAAGTTGGTCTACTTAGCACTGTTTATTGCCGCACTGGAATTGCGATCGCAAACTCTGTACCTTTTCCTGGGGACGAGTTGCAGTGTATTGAACCCCCGTGTTTTTCCACAACAATTTGACGGGCGATCGCTAATCCTAAACCCGTTCCTTTTCCCACAGATTTCGTCGTAAACAAATGGTCAAATATCTTTTGCTTGACTGCTTCATTCATGCCATTAGCATTATCAGCAATCGTTATTGTAACCCGATCGTCTTTCAATGAGGTTTGAATTGTAATCTTGTTAGGGTTTTCTTGGATTTCTGCAAAACTTCGCCCAGCATTCGACTCATCTAAGGCATCAATGGCATTAGCTAAGATATTCATAAACACCTGGTTTAATTGTCCAGGAAAACATTCAACTTGAGGCAAACTGTCATAATCGGTTATTACTTCAATTGCTGGACGTAGCTCATTGGCTTTGAGGCGATGTTTAAGAATTAAAATTGTACTTTCAATCCCTTCATGAATTTTAAATGGCACTTTGTAATCTTTATCAGCACGGGAGAAAGTTCTTAAACTAGTACTGATATTTTTCAGGCGATCGCACGCCATCACCATTGAATCTATTGCCTTGGGTAAATCTTCTAAACTATAATCTAAGTCAATTTCTTCTGCATGGCCAATAATTTCAGCACCCGGATTAGGTAAACTTTCTTGATAAAATCTCAAGTGTTGCACAACATCAGCAATAGTGGGTTTAGCTTGTTTGAGACTTGCAGCAATAAAGCCCAAAGGATTATTCATTTCATGGGCTACCCCAGCAACTAAATTACCCAGTGCAGACATTTTCTCACTTTGAACAATTTGTAATTGGGCTTGTTGTAAATCTTCTAAAGCTGTTCTGAGCGCTTGAGATTTTTCTGTCACCGCTGATTCAGCTTGTTTGCGATCGCTAATATTAATAGTTGTCCCAACTACGCGATAAACTTTGCCCGTTTCATCTTTTAATGGACTGAGTGTGGTTAACCACCAAATTTTCTGGTGATTAAATGTTAGACATTCTTCATAGGTGACGGGTATTCCGGTCTGAAAACAATGCAAATATTTTTGCTCGACTGCTGCACCTTCGTCAGGAGCCATTATTTCTTGCGGAGTTTTACCCAGCACTTGAGAAGCAGGTATACCAACCGCTAATTCGCAAGATTTACTCCATCCTGTGTACTCAAACCTACCATGATCACGGATATCAGTCACAAATATCAGACAACCAACACCTTCGTAAATACTGTTTAGGAACTTTCCTCGCTCCTGGAGATGATTATATAATTGGGCATTTTCCAAAGAAATCGCAGCTTGAGTGCAGAGGAAATTTATAATAGAAAGGCGATCGCTAGTAAATACCCCTTGCGTCAGTTTATTTTCTAGGTAAAGAATCCCTACCAAACGCCCTTGATTAATAATCGGGGTACATAATACACTTTGGGGTTGTGTTCGGTGCATATATTCCCCAATCAACCCAATAATATCTGTTTTGCAATTGTCTATAACAACTGTTTGTTGAGTATTTTTGACGTAATTGATGATTTTTGCGGGAATCTCTTGACAATTGTCGATTGGTTGTGGTTTAAAAATAGTTTGGATCTCAATCTGGGAATTTGCTCCATGATTGATAAAGGTAATTGCCCTAACTTGCCAAGTATTATCTTGGGGAAGAATTAGTACAGCTTTTTTGGCGCCAGAGTTTTCTAGAATAATTTGGCTCAAGCTGACAATGAGTTGATCTAATTCCAGAGGACTGGAGATAGCTTGAGCGGCTTTGAGGACAGAGGTAAAATCTAATGTCTGGGAAATACTAGTGCTGCCAGTGGTAGAAGTGCGAGTAGATGAGGAAGTGCCACGAAAGCTAATAGTTTCTAAGGTATTGAAGTTGATTCGTTGCTGTTGCAGAATTGATTGGAGTAGTTGGGGATAGCGTTTTTCTAAGTCTTCTATTTTGGCTTTTGCACCCCAACGAGCGTAACAGTAGTACGCTTCTTGCATATATGCTTGGGCAACTCTTTCTTTACCCCAATCGAGATAAAATTTGGCTACTAGTTTATTGCTAAGTGCTTCTTCTTGGATGTAGCCGTTAGCTTTAGCTAGAGTTATGGCGTGATCGTAATTTTCAAGTGCTTCTGTTTTATTGCCCAACACTCGTTGTTTTTCAGCCTCAACTAAATGCCATTTATGCAAATGATTTGTGGGAGCATTTTGCGCACAACGGTACAGAGTGGTTTGATGGATTTCTACCTGGGCGAGAATTACGGAAAGTTCAATTTCTGGCTGGGTGGAAAATCGGGCTAGGTATGTCAGGGCTGCATAGAAATGGAAAATCGAAATAAAAATCAATCCTGATACGGCGAGTAAATACTTTTCCCCTTCCTCAATATAAGCGATCGCAGCTTTGTAATCACCAAAAGAATAGGCAAGCAACAGTTTGTAGATATACAACTCAGCCATCACCGTGAGTTCATTAGCCTGATGATGCTTGGGAATCATCACTATTTCATCGTAGATACTGCCGCTCAAACAATCGGGCTGAATTCGGGTTTCTCTGAAGTTCTGTGCCGCCTGCCGCATAATACTTACATAAGTCTGGGCAGAATGTTGCTTCGCCTGAGTTAAGGCGGCGTTGTAACTTGCGATATCTAATTCCAAATTGCTGAGTTCAGCGCCACTCCAAAAGACCGCATAGCTGTAACAACATACGTTATAGCCAGCGTGTAAAAAATCGCCAGTTTCCATACCAGAGGTAAAACCAGCTTTCAGCAACGGTATCGTTGTCGAGAGAGCTTCTTGGTGATGTTGAATAAAGCCACCAAACAACATGGAAATTGTGGATTTGAATTCCCGCACATTGAACCGATCTAGCAAATTCAATGCCAATTGCCCAAAGCCGTAGCCCGCTTCAACTTCTCCCAAAAAGGCACACAGCACCATTCCATGAAGTGCATACCCCACAGTGGAGGCGGGTGTATTCCCAAACTGAAGCGATAGGCTGACCATTGTGCAGCTAATCAGGGGCAATAAACCCGGCATTCCTTGGAAAACGGGTGCAAACAACATTCCTAACAGTTGCATGGCTGCCTGTGCTTGGGGATCGGTCATCACTGGTAAGTCAGCTAGTTCCTCAATTCGTTTGCCTGCGAGTTGACTAGCAAGGACTTGTAAAGCTTTACCAATCTCAGCATTGTTTGGCTCAATGGGTAGTTCAACCCCCAATTGCTTTAAAGCATCTCTGCCAACTGCGATCGCTTCTAATAGTCTGCTCTGGGCTGTCTGGGCAGCAATTTGAATTTCGTAAATTTTAACTTTGTCTAAAATCGTCTGGGCTGATTGCAACACCTGTACTGCTATTTGTTCCATGCCATCAAAGTCAGCATTTAAGTAGGCGGCTTCGGTGGCGGCGACATAGAAACTCAGGGTCAATTCATATTGATCTTGCCAGCAGTTGATTGTAAGTAGCTCAATCCCAGTTTGTAAATAGGCTCTAGCCGCAGCATAAGCAGTAGAATTTTTCGCTTTATATCCTGCGGCTAAATTAAGTCGAGCCAAGGCTTCTCGCTCGTATGATTGGGCGATCAACTCTTGTCCTAAATTCAAATGTCCAACAATATCAAACAGTTTTTCTTCTTGTTCTATTTGAGAGAAATTTTGTAGAAGTAATTGACCAATTTTGAGATGAGTTGCTTGTTTTTGGTTATCAGGAATTAGAGAATAGGCAGCTTGTTGTACTCTGTCATGTAAAAATTTATATTTGGCTAATTGTTTATTGGTATTCCCTGTTGACAGCGCCAATTGCTCGTGATTTTCTCCCTGATAAAATTTATAAACATCACTAATTGGTAAAATCAACCCTTCTTGTAAAGCTTTCCATAAACTAGCAGCTGTTTCAATTTCTGAGGACTCCCAAACAATCGCCAAAGTTGCTAAATCAAATTGATTGCCAATACAAGCGGCTAGCTGCAATACATTTTGAGTTGATTGAGGTAGTCTTTGTAATTGAAATACCATGAATTTGACAACATCATCTGTCACCGCTTGCTGATTTATTTGGGTGATATCACATTGCCAAGACCCTGATTCAAAGTTAAATTCAATTAATCCATCTTGGTGTAATGCCTTAAGAAACTGTATGGCAAAAAACGGATTACCTTGAGTTTTTTGAAATACCAGTTGAGAAACAGTTAATGCCGAATCTTTTGTAGATTTAAGTGTGTCAGCCACTAGTTGATTCACTTGCGATTGACTCAGAGGCGCTAAAGTAATCGTATTAATTGTGGCTGCTGTTTTTTGGATATCATTCAAAGTCAACATTAGTGGATGTGCTGAATTGACTTCGTTATCACGATAAGCACCAATTACAAAAAGATGTTTTGTATCAGCCATTAATAACTGTATTAACATCAACGATGCTGAATCTGCCCATTGTAAATCATCTAAAAACATCACTAATGGATGTTTTTCACTGGTAAAGACTTGGGTAAATTTCTGAAATAATAAATTAAACCGATTTTGAGCAGCAGTTCCTGATAATTCTGTAACAGGTGGTTGCTGACCAATAATTCTTTCTAATTCGGGGATGACTTCAATAATTACCTGTCCATTCTCACCTACAGCCGCTAAGATATTGGTTTTAAATTCCTGGATTTGAGCATCGCTTTCGGTTAACAATTGCCCCATTAAATCGCGGAAGGCTTGCACAAAAGCACTAAAGGGAATATTTCGTTGAAATTGGTCATATTTCCCTTTGATAAAATAACCGCGCTTTTTGACGATTGGTTTATGAACTTCGTTAACTACAACGGTTTTACCGATACCCGAAAAACCAGCCACCAGCATCATTTCTGTCGCACCTGTACTAACGCGCTCAAATGCTTGCAGGAGAGTTTCTAGTTCTGTTTCTCGTCCATAAAGTTTATCAGGAATAATAAAGCGATCGCACACATCCCGTTGAGCAATTGGGAAATGCTTAATTTCACCAGTTTCTTGGAGTTGAGATAAACAAGTTTCTAAATCAAATTTCAGTCCCAATGCACTCTGATAGCGGTCTTCAGCATTTTTTGCCATCAATTTCATTACGATGTCACAGAGAACTTGAGGAATCTCTTCTCTATCGCCTAACATTGTTGGAAGTTTTGCTAGATGACAATGTACCAACTCCATCGCGTCGTTTGAATGGAAGGGTAACTCACCCGTCAGTAGTTCGTAAAAAGTGACACCTAAGGAATAGAAATCAGTCCGGTAGTCAATCCCCCGATTCATTCTTCCTGTTTGTTCAGGAGAAATATAACCAAGTGTCCCTTCCAAGACATTGGGATTCATCAGTGTTTGAGTTTCCCGTGGTAGTAGGGATGCAATACTAAAGTCAATTAATTTAACTTGTTTGGTTTCTGGATTAATTAAAACATTGGCGGGTTTGATATCTTTATGAATAATCCGATCGCGATACAATATATCTAAGGTGTTGCACAGTGCGATCGCTATTTCTAAAAACTCCATTAAAGATTCTAAGTTTCGCCCAACCTTCCACTCCCCACTCCTTAATCCCCAATCCTTGAGAGAAATCCCCCCAAAATCTTCCATTACTAACGCATAACCATTTTGATACGGTTCTAGGTTATAGGTTTGGATGATGAGAGGTGAGTTAAGATTTTTAGCTATGGTGTACTGATTACGAAACGACAAGAGTTCGCTGAAACTCGGATAAGAATTTTTCAGCAGTTTAATCACTACAGGTAATGAGTCAGTCTCTCGATACCCTCGATAAACGATGGTTCTAGAACCATTGTAGAGTTCTTCGCTAACCTTATATCCGGGAATATGGACTCTCGTACTAACCATACTACTAAATTTTTAACACTTCCAGATATAGTGTTCCCAGATATATAGCGAACCCGTCGATCCAGGATTTTAAATTTTGAGGATTTAGCAACCACAGGTTAGCCAGAAAAATCAGATAATATCGAACTCTCTGAAACTGGGAGCGAAAGTTTTGCCAATGAGACATTTGGATGATTCCTCCTTACAGTTATGAATCCAAAACTCCTGTCACAGTTTTAACTGGTAAGGTAAGGACAAACTCGGTGATTTTTGCTAGTACAGAAGTGCAGTTTAGCTTGCCACACTGAGTTTCCTTGATAATTTGACGATCGTTTTGTTAATTTTTATACTTAAATTTGATGAAAAAGCGTGCCTAAAACTAGCTGGCAGCAGTAACTTATTAACAGTTGCATAAGTAGATACACTTAAGGTAATCTTTAAACTACCTATGGGCACTCCAATTAAAGGCATATTTAGAATTAATCGACAACAATACAAAAGATGATTAACTATTAACTTAATGACTAACAGACGCCAATTTTTAACAGGGGTGGCAGCGCTTTCTAGCTTATCTTTAGCTGGTTGTGGCTGGAGGCTGGCTCAAGTACGCGCTAATTCTAATACAAATAGTCAGCGTGACCAACTTTATATCTTTACTTGGACACAATATACTGACAACCAATTACTGAAAACTTTTAGCGCCCAAACTGGCATGAAAGTGCTAGCAGATGTGTATGATTCCAATGATGTTATGCTGGCTAAATTGCAAGCTGGAGGCGGTGGCACTTACAGCATCATCAACCCATCTGATTATATGGTGCAAAAGATGGTAGACAAAGGCTTGTTAACAGAAATAAATCACGATCGCTTAATCGGTCTAGAGAATTTATTTCCCCGGTTTCAAGATCCTAGTTATGACCCCAATAACCGCTACAGTATCCCTTTTAACTGGGGGACGACAGGTTTACTTTACAATTCCGAAAAAATCAAAGATGCACCACAAGACTGGGATTACCTTTGGCAAAATCAAGAGCAACTTAATCAGCGAATGACCTTGCTCAATGATGTTCGAGAAGTGATGGGTGCAACCTTACGAATGCTCGGTTATTCTTACAACTCAAAAAATGAACAAGAAATCAAACAAGCTTATGAAAAATTGAAGATGCTAAAACCTGCGATCGCACGTTTTGACACCGACGCTTGGCAAAATCAAATTCTGGCCGGAGATTTACTACTGGCAATGTGTTATTCAGCAGATGCAGTCAAAATCTCTCAAGAAAATCCTAAACTCAAATATGTGATTCCTCGCAGTGGTTCTTCATTATGGACAGACACTATTGTAATTCCCAAAACAGCCCCCAACCAAGCTGGAGCTTATGCTTGGATTAACATGATTTTGCAACCAGAAATAGCAGCCAAAATCACTCAACGCCTAAATATTTCTACGCCGAATAACGCCGGATTTGAGCAATTGCCAAAAACAATCCAAAACAACACTAATTTGTTTCCCCCAGAGACACTATTAAAAAATTGTGAACGTGTTACACCTGTAGGAGAATTTGAAGAGGTTTACGATCGTTATTGGACTCAATTAACTAGCAGTTAAAATAGTTAGGAGTTAGGAGTGATTAATTTGGAAAAAAATGAGATTTCTAAAATAGAAGAATTGCAGCACCCCATTAGAAATTGGCTGCAACCCTTGGTATTGCTTGCACCATCTGGGATTTGGTTATTACTTTTGTTGGTGCTGCCAACTTTGATAATTTTCGAGTTAAGTTTAGTTGCAGACATCCGACCGGGAGATTTGGTCAATCCCAACGGATTCAAAAACTACATCCGAATATTTGACTCCCTTTATGTACAAGTAATTGGCCGATCGCTATTTTTTGCCTTTGGCACTACGATAATTTGTTTAATTTTGGGCTTTCCCGTCGCCTATTGGATTGCTCAGATAGCGCCGCAGCGTTGGCGAAATTTGCTGCTATTAGCATTTGTTCTACCTTTGTGGACTTCTTCGTTACTCCGTTCTTATGCTTGGATTACAATTCTTCGTCCTACTGGTCTATTGAATAGCTTATTCAGCAATTTAGGCTTGCCTACTTGGGAATTACTCAACAATAGTCAAGCTGTATTAATTGGCATGAGTTATAGCTTATTACCCTATATGGTTTTGATTTTATATGCTTCTCTCGAAAAGCTAGATAAGCGGTTGCTAGAAGCCGCGGCTGATTTAGGTGCAAATCCGGTGGAAACTTTTTTCCAAGTAACCGTACCGCAAATTTTTCCGGGAATTGCAGCTGCTTCCATGCTTGTATTCATCACAGGTATAGGGGATTTTGTCGATCCAGAATTACTCGGTGGTGCCTCTAGTATGACGGCGGCGCGGTTAGTTTATAATCAGTTTCTTGGAGCAACCCAAAATTGGGGATTTGGTTCAGCCTTGAGTATGACGTTAATTTTGCTTGTTAGTATTGCGATCGCACTTTTAATTAAGTTTGGGGAAGGTACACCCAAAGGCTAAACTTTGGGTCACTCATTTATAATAAAGGCATCAAACGCCAGCGAGACAACGGTTATGCTCTCACCCGATCTCAAAAATGCGTTACCAACTACTGACGAACTTCCCTGTTCAGACGATACCCCAGTGGATAACGAAGACCAAAACTTTTTGCCCAACATTTTACTCTTCTTACTCAACTCCATTTGGGCAAATCGTATGGATTGGTACTTCGGAGTAGATATGGGAGTTTATCACACCACAGGAGTAAATCCCAGAGTACCTGTAGTCCCAGATGCTTTTTTAAGCCTGGGAGTAGAACGGAAAAAGGGTGGTAAATCACGCAAAAGTTACGCGGTTTGGGAAGAAAATGGGATAGTTCCAATATTCACATTAGAAATGGTATCCCATACCCCAGGAGGTGAATACGACGAAAAGCTAGATATATATAGAAAACTCGGTGTATTGTACTACGTAATTTATAACCCTGAGTTTTGGCGACGCGACCAACATCAACCCTTTGAAGTGTATAAGTTGATCGATGGAAACTACCAATTACAAATAGGTGAACCCTATTTAATGCCAGAGGTGGGTTTAGGTATAGGGCGACACCAAGCTGTAATTGGCGGGATACAACAGGAATTTTTATGTTGGTATGACGAGCAAAAAAAGCGTTATTTGACAGATGCAGAACAAGCACAACAAGAGCGATCGCGGGCTGAACAAGAACGGCAAAGGGCTGAACAATTAGCCGAGTATTTACGTTCTCTAGGTGTAGATCCAAATAATCTACCTGATAATTCGTAATTCGTAATGACGCTCTCTACGAGACGCTGCGCGAACGTGGACTCGCTAACGCTACGCTAACGTAATTCGTAATTACAAATTATCAATTATTTTTCACCGAGACTAAATTATCTAAATCATCTGTATTATTGTTAATTAACTCATTAATTTTAGAGATAAACTCATGCTCTAAAAAAGGCTTAGTCAAGTAAGCTTTTGCACCCAATTCTTGGGCAAGCTGGCGATGTTTTTCAGCGCTGCGAGAAGTAAGAATCATTACAGGTATTTTTGCTAAGTTGGTGTATTGACGGAAATTGCTCAACAACTCAAAACCATTCATTCGTGGCATCTCTAAATCGGAGACAACAACTTGAATTTCTGGATGTAAGTGCAACTTTTCTAGAGCTTCTATACCATTTTGAGCTTGTATGACTTGATAGCCAGATTTTTGGAGAGTCAGAGAGAGAGTTTGTCGGAGACTAATTGCATCATCTACTACTAAAACAACCTTTGGTGATTTATAATCTGGCTCTTGAGAATAACTGGGTTGGGTTTCGATAGTTGTTGTGGAAGTCGATGCCGCAAGTAATGGTGTAGATGAAAAAGTATGCCCTGATATCTGCAAGGTTTTTTTATTTGACGAAGAAGCTACTGGTAGCACCCTGATATCAAGTGTTGTTTGTTGGATTTCGCTAGATTTTACCAGTAACAAAGCATCAATTACTAAGATGAGATTACCATTAGCTAAACTACTACAACCATAAATGTATTTTGGCGGTGCGATCGCATTTCCTAAAGGTCTGATTACCAGTTCTTGTTCACCAATTATTTGGTCAACTTCTAAAGCAACTTTTCCCTGATTTCGCTGGAGCAAAAGCACCGGATTTTTCGCTATGCTTGGGTCGTGAGTATTTGATGTGTTGTATGGAACAGCACTATTAAACAATGAATCATTATAATTAATCAACTTTGAAAGTTGACGAAGGTTGACCATAGTCTCATCATTGTCTATATTCCAATGCAAGACTTTTTTTCCTTCAATTTCTTTAATCTGCTGGTCAGAGGGAATCAATATTTTTTCGATACTGTCCAACATCAGACCATAAACAACACCTTTGGCTTGAACCAGCATTAACTTTTCTGTAGTCATAGAAAAAGGAATTTTGAGTATAAATATTGTTCCTTGGTTGGGTAAGGATTGAACTGAAATCGAGCCGTTGAGTGCGTGCATCTGAGTACGCACAATATCTAAACCCATACCGCGCCCAGAAATTTCACTTACTTTAGTAGCAGTAGTAAATCCAGGGGAAAATATCAAATCTAAAAGTTCAGGTTCCGCCAGATTGAAAGCAGAGCTTCTAGTTTGTTCTTCAGTTTGTATGGGATAAAGTTCAGCAGCTTTTCTGCGAATTCTATCTAGATTCAATCCCTGACCATCATCTCGAACTTCGATAACAGTTTGGCTACCCTGATGATAAGCGCAGATTTCGATTAAACCTTCTTCTGGTTTACCAAACTCTCGGCGAACTTGCGGAGCTTCTATACCGTGGTCAAAAGCATTACGCACTAAGTGTAACAAGGGATCGTAGAGTTTTTCTGCGATCGCTTTATCTACCAGTACTTCACTACCAGTAAGTTTCAATTCTACAAGTTTGGCATGAACATTCCCCAACTTATTTACCATGTGGGGGAAACGATTCAGAATATTACCCAAAGGTGCCATTCGTGCTTCGACTAAGCTATCTATAATATTAAGAGTTAAATTCTCTTGCTTATCACTAATTTGCATAGCTTGTGTCAGAAGCAAGTCAAGAGACTCTGTGGTTTCTTGTAGTTGCAGTGTCTCTTCTATTGCTTCATGCAATGTCATGTGAAATTCTGTATATACATCCATTTCTAAAGAGTCAAAATCCAATGCAAAACTTTGCGTTTGTTGTGAGTTAATATTTTGTATTTGTAAAGGTAGATCGCGTAAATCATTTAAAGTTGTTTGGTGTCTAGTGATTTGCTGTACGAGTTGTTCAATTATTTCTTTGACTTGTTGATCTTGTAAACTACGCCGTTTTTGGTAAATCAGTAATTCTCCTGCTAGATAATTGAGCTGTTGCAGTCTCTCTGTATCTACCCGAATAAATGAAGGCTGGCGAAAGTTTTTAGTTTGAACATACTGTGATTTATCTTCTATTTCTTTATTGATTTGTGTAGCTATATCAGCGATGACTTCAATAGCTGTTTCCGAAACGTCTACAACTACCTGTTCACTAACAGTTAATGAATTCAGCTTTTCTAAATAATTATCAATCTGGGTTGTCACGACTTCAACAGCAAGGTTTTGTCTAGCTTCTTCACCCCATATTGCTTCTAGTAAGTTATCAGTTGATTGAGAAGATACAATCTCTTGAATCACTAACAGTTTTTGTAACTTGGGACTATCAAGCCAATTTTTCTCTTTGCTAGTAACAGGAGTGTAAATTTTATATTCTTTTGCTAATTTGTGAATTTGGTTTTGTAATGTTTTAATTCCTGAGAGGTAACTATCAGATGGTTTCAAATAATATTGAAACTTTGCAACTGCAAATAGGATAATTAAGATGATCCCACGCCGATAAATACAAAGACTTTGACTATCTTCTTCGTCTTGAACAAAACTAAGAAAGTCTTGCAGCCAGTTGTTGATATAATTAAGCAGACTTTTTCTTTCTAATCGGGGAACGAGTAAAGTCAAACTGAGTTCTGACTCTGGTATTTGCATCTGGTGATTAAACCAGCCAAAAATGTAGCGAATTACTTTTAAATAAAACTTGGCAGTTGTTGGTTTTACCGATTCGTTTTTATTGTTATCAGATATAGTAAGAAACTGATAAAACTGTTCTTCGTTAAAGATAAATGTGCTGGCAAATGAATCATTTTGTAATTCTTCAGATTCATTATTTGCCACTATTGTGAGTTTTCGCAAATCTGAAGAAACTTCTCCACCAGATGTGCGATCGCCTTCTAATACTAATTTTTTTGATTGTTGTAAATCTGCAAGGGCAATTTCTGCAATTTGCTTTACCTGACTGGGATTTGCTTGCAGCGCTGAGAGAATCGTTTGGGAAATTTCTCCCAATCCAGGTAAAT
The DNA here is from genome assembly GCF_017115065.1 of Nostoc sp. JL23. Taxonomy (NCBI): domain Bacteria; kingdom Bacillati; phylum Cyanobacteriota; class Cyanophyceae; order Nostocales; family Nostocaceae; genus Nostoc; species Nostoc sp. JL23. Next base: position 21,230 of record NZ_JABXKN010000145.1, on the reverse strand, counting down.
TTAGAGATTCTGCCAAGCCAAGAAATACTTCAGCTTGAGAGTTTAAAAACTCGATAAATTCATCATTGTTTGGCGGATTGTTAATAACATCAGCAATACTATTTAGACGTTGTTCTACTCCTACTTCAAAAACAGATTGCACAATATCAAACCCCAATTCTTCAGAAGTGGGAATATGAGATTCAGCACCAAATGCATCACCCAGCTTTTCTTGCAACTGCGCGAACACTGAAGTCGCTCGGTGAAGCAGTTCTTCATCATTAACAGTGCTACCTATTAATTCAGTATTTAATGCTATACTCAAACACTCATAAGCTTGTAATAGAAGTGTTTGTAATTCTGCATCAACTACCACTTTTGGATTGTATAAAGCCTTAAATACATCTTCTAAAAAATGGGCGATCGTCTTAATTAATTCTAGCCCAACGTTAGCCGCACCACCTTTAAGTGTATGAGTGGCTCGCATTAGATTGTGAATTTTAGCAATGCTATAATCTTCCGACAAGCTAAATAGTTCTTGTTCAATAATTTGGACTAATTCTGGGGCTTCAGCTAGAAAGTAGATGTACCCTTGTTCGCGAATTTCGTTATCTGTAATCATAATTAGGGAGTTGGGAGTTAGGAATTGATCGACCAATTGATTTTTCAGTTGTCTTGACTATTGAACTCAAAATCCGAATGATTTCGTCTGCATAGATTAGTTCATTAGTTAAATCAATATTTACTAGTTTGGACTGTTGGAGTAGACGTAGCCAGTATTTGATTTCCCTAGCTTATTTGTATACAATATACATTTTTGCCAACAAATCTTTTCTACTCTGACCACCGCTAGCCTCTTCAACATTCGCGCCAATACTTGTCCTACTTCGTAGTAATTGCTTAGAAAGCCATATTCACGTTGCTCTTGTAGTTTGATATATAGGTAAATAATTTCTAAAGCAAATTTAAAACTCTTCTGTTGAATAACACTCTTTGCCAATTACTCTTCTCCTCTCTTTAACTAAAAAGTTATAAGTAATTAAGGTCAAAGCATTTTACATTTGCCAATAACATAGTGCTTTATATAATTAATGCTTTGACCTAATAACTCCTAAGTATTTTTCATTTCACTTTAAACTTACTAGCAGTTGTTAATAGCTCTTGTGCCATTCCTGATAAATCTTGGAACACAGTCGCAATTTCTTGGGATTCAGCAAAAGTTTTATCGGCAATTTCTGCGACATCTTGCATTGATTTAGTTACTGTTACAGATTGCGCCATTTGTTTTTGAGTCGCTGCGGTAATTCGCTCGATTAGCTGACTAATTTCGGCAGTCGCAGAAACGATCGCATTTAAGTTTTGGCGAGTATCGCTAACAAGATTTGTACCTTCTACTACCTGCTGAATACCAGTTTCCATTGCGACTGCAACTTCCCCGGTTTCTGCTTGAATCTCCTGAACTAATTTTTCAATTTCGATGGTTGCTGCTGCTGATTGGCGAGATAAAGAACGGACTTCATCAGCTACAACTGCAAAGCCTTTGCCATATTCACCAGCACGAGTAGCTTCAATCGCTGCATTCAAAGCGAGTACGTTTGTCTGGGTGGCAAAATTACCAATCAAATTCACCACTTTGGAGATTTTTTGCGAGGATTCGCTGAGGCGTTTAATCTTTTTGCTGGTTTGAGCAACGGTTTCACGAATTCCTTGGATGGCTTTTACAGTCAGGTTCATGGCAGTATCGCCAGACTCTACAGTTTTATTGGCTTTTTGCACTGCTAGTTGTACTAATTCAGCATTTGCTACTACAGCTTGAGTAGAGTCCACCATCTGTTGAATGTCATCTAAGGCTGCGGTAATGTCCTCAGATTGTTGTTGTGCCAGATTGGTTAGTCCCGCTAGTGAAGCCTCGCTATTGCTAGAAGTTTGGGCAACTTGTTGAGCAGCTCCTTGTACTTGAACAACAATTTGCCGCAGTGCTTGCAGAGTATTATTGTAAGCATCTGCGATCGTACCTAGCTCGTCTTCTGTAATCGGCGCGCGTACTGTTAAGTCGCCGTTAAGAGCGGGTCTAAGGGCTTTTAAGAGTTGAATGGATCGTTGTTGCAGTAACTCGTTAGCTGCCTTTTCCCGTGTTGCTGCTTCTGCCAATTTTGCTGACTGCGCTTGTACTTGTTGCAAATATTCGGTGTGTTGTAATGCCAATCCTAATTGGCTGCCAATACGTGCTAACAAAGTGACTTCCGATTCGTCCCAATCACGAGTTCCCGAATTTTGATAAGCTGCTAGCAATCCCCACAATTGTTCTCCAAGAAATACAGGAACAATTACATAAGCTTTAGCTTCAAATTGCTCTAAAACTTCAATGTGACAAGGAGAATGACCTGCCTGATAGATATCATTTACAACTAAATTTTCCCCTTGGACATATCGACCTCCCTGAGTTTCTTGTAAATAGGTATCTTCCCAGAGAGTTTTGATATCGGGGCCTACCAGTTTTACCCAAAGATGACCTGCTGACTCTGCGACAAATTCACCACCCCAGTTCGGGTTGAAACGATACACAGCGACGCGATCGCATCGTAATAATTGTCTTACTTCTTGAGTAGTTGTTTTGAAGATTTCTTCTACATCTAAAGATTGGCGGATGCGGTTACTAATCTTGGTGACAGCTTTCTCTTGTTCTGCTATCTGAGCTAGTTTCTCAGATTTCACCCGTACTAATTCCAAATAATCTATCTGTGATTTAGCTAGGCTAAATTGCAAGCTAGTCTGCACCAAAAAGTTCACTTCCCAGCTTCGCCATTCACGAGAGCTAGAATTTTGATAAGCTGCCAGCAAGCCCCACAATTTATCCCCAAAAAATATCGGAACAATGATGTAAGCTTTGGCTTCAAACTGCTCTAAAATCTCAATATGGCAGGGAGCAAGCCCTATTTCATAGATGTCATTAACGATAAAGTTTTCACCTCTGACATACCTACCTCCCTTAGTTTCTTGCAAGAAAGTATCATCCACAATGGTTTTAATATCAGGGCCTACCAGTTTTGTCCAACCAGTACCCACAGACTCAGCTACAAATTCGCCACCCCAATCAGAGTTAAAACGATAGACAGCGACGCGATCGCATTGCAGTGATTGACGCACTTCTTGAGTGGTTGTTTTGAAGATGCTTTCTACATCTAAAGATTGTCTGATGCGGTTGACTATCTTAGTGAAAACTTTCTCTTGTTCAACTATTTGGGCTAGTTGGTCAGATTTCGTCTGCACTTGTTCCAGATATTCCCCTTGTGATATGGCCACACCAAATTGCAGTCCAATTTGAGTTACAAAGGTTTCTTCCCAAGGTTGCCAATCACGAGGCCCAGAATTTTGGTAAGCTGCCAGCAAACCCCATAATTTTTCTCCAGCAAATATGGGTGCAATGATGTAAGCCTTCATTTCATACTGCTCTAAAATGTCAATGTGACATTGAGCATGGCCCATTTGATAAATGTCATTGACTACAAAGCTTTCACCCTTGGCATAACGTCCTCCTTGGGTGTCTTGTAAGTGGCTATCTTCCCAAACCATATAAAAATCAGGGCCGACCATTTTTATCCAGCCATTACCCACTGATTCAGCGACAAACTCACCACTCCAGTCAGGTTTGAACCGATAGACACCGACGCGATCGCATTTTAGTAATTGGCGGATTTCTTGAGTGGTTGTTTGAAAAAGCTTATCGACATTTGATACCCGCAGAATTTTGTCGATGACTTTGGCTACAGATTTTTTTGCTAGTATCCGCTGTTGCTGTTCTTTTTGGAATTCAAAGCTCTGTAATTTGTAAATTAGTTCTGTTGTAAGTTGAGATAGTAGGCTAATTTCTACTTCTTGCCACTGCCGCGTTGAGTAGCAATTATTGACTACTAGTAAGCCCCAGACTTTACCTTCTACTACAATCGGTAAACTCAAACTAGCTTTAATTTGAAATTTATCTAGCAGTTGCTTTTGATAAGGCGTAAGTTGAATCTGATTGATATCGTCAATAACTACAGCTTCTACATAGTCTTGATTGGTATATAAACCAAAAATAATTCCGGGAATATTTTCGCCTAAAGTTGGTGTCCAACCTAGTGTTCTTGATTCGGCTAAAACATTACCGGATTCTCGTGAAGTAAACTGATAAATTAAGGCGCGATCGCAGCCAATCTTTTCTCTAATTTGTGCTACAGTAATTTTCAGTAATGTATCAATGTCTGGGGCTTGGCGCATGTGAGTTGCGATGTCTTTCAACTGTCGCCGCCAATTTTTAAATTCTTTAGCGATCGCACTTAATAAAGTTATTTCATTACTAGCAATATTTGCTATATGAGCGTTACCATTCTGATTTTCTAATTCCGTGATTAGATGCTCGTTATCATGGCTATTGTTATACAAAAATGTCATTTGATTAACCTCCAAATTGTGATGGGTAATAACTTGATATGTGCTGGCCAAAATTATCTGGTGTTTACTCATTAAAGATTAGGAATTTTCAAAACAATCTACCTAATCTCACCTTACTAACTATTCAATTATGAATTCCCCATGCTGGAGATTGAATAATAGTTATGGCATCCAAATTAAAAATTATCTCCTCTGAATCATTAATAAAGTATCCCTGTAAAAAAGGTGATAACTTCGGATAAAATAATTCGGTTGTTGCTGGTTTCAGTTCTTTAGTATCTAGCCATTCAATATCTATAATTTGTTGCACTAATAGTCCCAAATACTTACCCTTATTTTCCAGAACAATCGCCATCATTCTTGAAACTAAATTTGACCCTTGCGAAATAGGAGGATAACCTAACATTGCCTCTAAATCGACTAACCAAAGCATCTCACCGCGCCAATTATAAATGCCCAAGACGCTACTTGGCATCTGAGGAACGCTACATATTTCTGGTAATGATACTTGCAAAACTTCTGTGATGTGTTGTAAAGAAATGACGGCTGTATCACTTACTCCCAAATTAAAACTTAAAAACTTTTCCTGAGTTTCCAAAACTATTTATCCTTTGTCTTTGATTAATTATCTTTAGCCACTATTTGCAGTTATTGGTTATTGTGGGAGAGATTCTATCTAAGAAATAGTGACTTATATTATTTGTTGATTTATGACATTTTTCCTAATTAAGTAATCGTTTTAAAATTACCACTAGCTCGTCTCGGTCAATCGGTTTTGATAAATAACCATCAGCGCCTAACATATTACCCCAAATTTTATCTACATCACTATTTTTTGTAGAGCAAAAAACCACAGGTATATTGCTAGTGTCGGGATTGTTTTTCAGTTCCCGGCAAATTTCAAAGCCACTTTTACCAGGTAAAATTACGTCGAGAAATATTAAGTCTGGTTTGTTTTTATCTATTTTGTCTTGAGCCTCTTCACTGCTAGTGGCGCTAATCACAGAATAACCTGCCTGTTGTAAGTAACGGCTGATTATTTCCCTATCTGTTAAGCCATCTTCAACAACTAAAACAGTATTCATGGTAATTACTCGTTAACTTTTTCTCAAAATGTAAACAAAATATACAAATCCTAAATGATTTCTCAAAAAAGACATGGAAGGGACTAGAGACTAGCCCTAACCCCTTTGCCTTAACTAATATTTCACAAATCAAATAGGACATGCTATAAATACAAAAATTTGTATTTGTCTAATTTTGATTCAATCTTTATTTATCAACCTCAGAAAAAGTACGTAATAAATATAACTTAATGTAATATATTTGAATATAATCTAATTTTAGATTTTGAATTTTGGATTAAATATTTAAAATTACACAATGACTGAGAGTAAGAGAATTTAACGGCGAGAATAAATCTAAAATTCCAAATAAATTGACAACTCTCTGGTTTGATAAATAGAGTAAATCTAAAATTGTTTAACCTCAATAATTTAATTTTTACTGAGGTGAAAAAATATATAAATTTTGAGGAATAATTCAGAATCACAAATCGCCTTTAATTCTCCCTAATTACAAACCTCTAAATTAGATTTACTCTTATCGTGGGATACGTTGGATACGCTGTGTGTCGGTAAATATTTACGTATGATACTCATTACCTTATCAGCCACTACAGGTTTAGTGAGAAAATCTGTAGAACCAACTACTTTGGCACGAACTCTATCTAAAAGACCATCACTGCCTGTTAATATAATTATTGGTGTGTTAGAAAAGGTAGATATTCGTCGTAACTGAGTACAAATTTCGTAACCACTAGCAACTGGCATAATCAAATCCAAGAAAATCAGGTCTGGTTTATCCTGAATGAGGGTTGGTAGAGCTTGTACAGCATCTTGAATTTTGACAAACCTCAATCCATTGGAAGTGACAATATCCTCTAACATTTTACATACTTGAGGGCTATCATCGACGCAAGCTACTAGTGGAGTAATCCGCTTTTTGACTTGTGTGGTGGTAGAGTTATTGTTAACTTCAGTAATTCCTAAAGGCAAGTCAGGTACTTCTACCAATTCAATGATTCCTTTAAGGATATAAGGAAGCAATGAACGGGTGAGTGGTAGTACACTCTGCTTCATTTTCATCGCTAAATCTCGCAGAGTGAATTTGCCATTGATTAAATTCACAAAGTTTTTGTAGACAGATGGACTTACCATCTGCTCAAGTTGTTCTGGTCGCCGTAGAATTGGTGCTAAGTCAGGAGAAAAATTTGCTAAACCAGCTTCTGACCAAATTTTCCATGAGTCTTGCATGTGCTTTACAGACATTTCTGCACTCGTGAAGCTCATTGGGGTTTCTAAGATAACTTCTTGGGTGCGATTGCAACTTAGAGAAGCAAAGTTTCCTTGCAAAGCCAGGTCAAATAATAGTTCTGCTATCGTATTCTCCGCAATAGATTGAATCTGTTCCCTCTGAATTTTCTGTTTTTTATAAAATATTTCTATCAGTTTATAGTCCCAGTAATCAATTGATAAGTCTTGCACACGTAACTGCAACTTATCAACATCAATCTGGGGACAATTTTGAGCTATATTTCTACGCCAACGCCGGAAGGGATGAGTTCCTCCTGTTGCCCAAACTATCCGTCCCAGTCGATAGTAAAAAGTCCATTGGCTACCCTTTGAACTCTTAATATTTAATTTGCCATTGTATTGCAACTGAGTACAAGTTTTAAATTCATTTACTAGGTTATTTGAAATAATTTCTTGATGAGGCATAGTTTGTTCCTTTTATTAAAAAGCTAGCCATTAAAAACCGATACTATTAGAGCACGGCGAAAATCCAGCTACCATCTCAATTAACCAGACAAATCTCTTAAGTTACTTGTTAAAGGTAGGCAACACTTCCGTCACAGTATTCTATCTATATAGCGATGTGAATAAGTGCAAATGCATTTGATATATAGCAGTCTAAATCAAGATTATTAAAAGCGAGGTAGATGTTCAGATGGCAAAACTATTGCTAGTAAATAATTTATTTAGCATAGAGTCTTTATTGGCAGAGTTTACTTTTGTGTTAATATTTATGACTAAAGTAGTTTGTTATCATATAGATCATGATGTATTGATATATTATTTTAATAATTTTCATCCTGAATCATATCCGTATAAGTTCTGAATTTTTGTTCAAAAAAGATTAGCAGTCTCCAAATATCTCTACTTTAGTTATTCACATTGAGCATAGCTGTTAAAAATATTTATTTAAATTTACTATTCTTAATTATGTTAATTAATGTTAGCTTTTCTAGGGAATATTTTTCTAAAAAAAGGCGTACTACTAAAAATAAGTAGCAGCCAGATTAGAAAGTATTTATTTAGAAAATTTATTCAAGGTTGCTTGTGGTTTTGAAAGCTGACAACAGCTGCTCTGAGATTACTTTGGTGTTCTGAAAGCAGCCGATCGCCTTCATCTTTTTCTAAACCAGTCCAGTGCATCAATAGCGCCAGCTTAACCCATTTCCCACTACGTTCTAGTAAAAAACCAGCAGTTTCCCGGCTTAAACCTGTGAGGTCTTGCAGAATTCGCAAAGCGCGATCGCGTAATTTTTGATTTGTTACTGCTACATCGACCATGCGATTGCCATAAACTTTGCCTAGCTTAACCATCACGCTGCTAGAAAGGATATTTAAAGCTAATTTAGTGGCTGTACCAGCTTTCAGACGAGTTGAACCGGCGATTATTTCTGGCCCTGTCAAGAGACGAATGTCAATATCGGCATCAAAGCTAACTTGTTCAGCAGGAACACAAGCGATAAAAATAGTTGTGGCTCCTCGCTGACGAGCAGCATGAAGCGCACCGTGGACATAAGGCGTTGTGCCACCAGCGGTAATGCCAACTACGACATCTAATTGGGTAACGTGCCGCCCTGCGATCGCAGCCTCACCATCTTCAATGCTGTCCTCTAAATCTTCAGAACTGCGTACTAATGCGCCAGCACCACCAGCAATAATCCCCTGTACCAACTCTGGGGGTGTACAAAAAGTAGGTGGACACTCAGCAGCATCTAACACCCCTAATCTGCCACTTGTACCCGCACCTATATAAAATAGGCGTCCTCCGTGGCGCAAACGCTCTGCGGTGCGCTCAATTGCCTCTGCTAACTGAATTTTCGCCGCTGCAACAGCTGCGACGGCCTTTTGGTCTTCGTCATTAAACAACTCCACCAATTCCAGAGAACTGAGCTGGTCTAAGTTCAGACTGTTAGGATTTACCAGTTCAGTTAAAAGATGCCCGCGTTCTTGCAAATTTGTCATTTGTCATTTGTCCTTTGTTCTACCCTACGCTGCCCTTTCTTTGGGCATCTATCTATGTCCGTTGTCATTAGTCAGTTAGCGACCAATGGCTAATGAACCCTTCGGGTGACGCTCGTGCCTCGCTAACGCTGCGCTAACGCCAGTTGCTCATGGGGGAAACCCCCTTGGCGCTAGCCTCTCCCTTTGGGAGAAGACCGCACTGGCTCACCAATGACTAATGACTAATGACTACTTACAACAATCCTTCCAATTTGCGACGAATCTTCTCTAATTCAGAATCAGACAATTCTGGTTCTTCTAGCGGCTGTTGATTGAGAGGGAAAGTGTCTTCAACAGTATCCTCCTTCTGGGCATCTTCTTGCCAATCAGTTTTTTCGACGTTAAGTTCTGGGGGAGTTACAACTAAATTGCTGTTTTCTGGGATGATTTCCCATTCATATCCAGCACTTTCGCAAAATTCCTTGATTTCTTCAGCATCGATCGGCTCCGGTGTGGGTGCGGGGAAATCCTGAGCTTCTAACATCAGGGCAAAGCGCGTGGCATCGTCTTCTGACTCGAACATCAGAATTTTATTGCGATCGCCTTCCCGAATCGTGTGAATCCCCTCATTTTCCGTTCGAGCGTTAAAAATTAACACAAAAACACGCATTGGTGTAATCATCTGTCCTTTTTAAGGTTTATTCATATTAAAGTTCGAGATTGTGCCTCAAGGAAAGTCACAGGAATAATTTTCACTCTATTCAGATTTTCCTGAAAACGCCAATATTATTAAGCATAAGTATTGGATCGAGAAAATACCGTAACTCAACCAATGGGGTCTTGGGTTTAGTTGGCGTATCCTGGAAATGGCATACTGAACCAATGTGCCAGTTAATGCTTGTGTGTGCCAGCGACATCCGGCAATAAATACAGTGAAAGCAAATGACTAAATCTACCAATCAAGATATTCATTCCCCCTCCCCTATCCGCAAACGTTTGTGGTTGCTGGTGTTGAGCCGGGGTAGCATTGCCTTGAGTGGACTTTTGCTGTTAGGAGTTATCGTTGGTATTTGGCGGTTGTGGACTTTTGTCCAAACAGAGTTAACGCCGTTGGCACAACAAAGTTTAACTACTACACTCAACCGTCCGGTAAAACTGGGAAGAGTCACACAATTTTCGTTGACAGGAGTACAGTTTGGAGCTTCAGCTATCCCAGCCACACCCACAGATGCAGACCGGGCTACAGTCGAATCTGTAGAGGTGGGTTTTGATCTGTTACAACTAATTTTTAATCGCCATCTAAAGCTAGATGTAACCTTAGTCAACCCAGATATTTACATTGACCAGGATAACCAAGGGCGTTGGGTTTCCACTACCATCGCGTCGTCAAGTGGAAGCAGTGCAATTAAAACTGATTTGGACTACCTGCGGTTTCGGAATGCCAAGCTGGCCTTGATGCCGCAGCAGAGAGTCGAGGGAGATGAGGGGGCAGGGGAGCAGGGGGGCAGGGGGGCAGAGGGGCAGGGGAGCAAGGGAGAATACCCAACTTCTAACTCAGCACTGGCTCAACGCCCTGCTACTACTAACAACACTCAGCAATTGCCGGTGCTATTTTCTCAACTCAATGGATCTGCTCAACTTTTAGCAAATAACCAGTTGATCCGGTTTGAAGTTGGGGGTCAAGCAGACAGTGGTGGCAATATTTCCATTCAGGGAGAGACACGTTCTAAGGTGCTAGCAGGGACTTTCCAGGTGCAAGCACAAGATTTTCTGGCTGAGAATATTACTCGGTTGATTAAGTTACCAGTTAACTTACAGGCGGGTCGAGCCAATGGCGACTTGTTAATTCGGTTGACACCAGGACAGCAAACTTTATTGTTTGGCAATGCTACTGTGCAAGGGGTAACGCTGCAAATACCCAAAGTCCCGCAATTGTTGAGCAATAGCCAAGGAAACCTCCACTTCCAAGGAACGGAGTTGCAGTTAAATAATGTGGCTAGCAACTACGGCAAAATTCCTTTAGTGGCTACGGGAATCGTCGACACGAAAGCAGGCTTGAAGTTGGCAGCGCGTGTAAATGCAGTAAGTTTGGCGAATGCCCAGGAGACTCTTAAGGTAAAATTACCTGTACCGATCGCTGGACAAGTACAAGCTTCTTTGCAGATTACTGGATCGACTAAAGAGCCAATTCTCTCCGGCTCAGTTGCGACGATTCAAACTGCTCGGATTGATAAAGTTGATTTTAATAGCATCAGTAGTAAGTTTGAGCTTGTTACTAGTTCCTCTTTAATTACCCTAAAAGATATTCAAGGTAAAGCTAAAGTTGGTGGTGAGATTACGGGTGCTGGTACAATTAAACTTGGTAAGAGTCCGCGACTGGATTTAAATTTCGCTGCCAAGAATGTTCCAGGGGATGCGATCGCCAAAGTTTATGAAACAACACCTGCGTTTCAAATCGGCAATGTCTCAGGTACAGCTCAACTAACTGGCGCTCCTACCAATGTCCAAACTGTGGTACAGTTCCAAGCCCCTAATGGAACTTACCCTGGAACTGGTGAAGTTGCCATCGCTCCAAATCGCAACGTATCTTTCCGCAATGTGGCTCTGAATGTAAGTGGTGGGACAGTTCGAGCAACTGGTAGTTATGCTAATGAGCGTTGGCAAGCTGTGGCTGTTTCCTCTGGGGTAAAATTAGAACCCTTTGTAGACAAGAGTCAACTGCAAAATGTCTCTTTGGCTGGGGCACAATTCAATGGTCGTCTGATCCTCTCAGGCAGTACAGCACCATTTGAAATTGCCACAATTCGCAGTGATGGGGCAGGAGTTCAAATTGGTGGCGGCACAGTTGCAGTTTCTAATATCCAACTGCAAGACCAAAGCTTCTCGGCTCAACTTGTAGCTAATGGTGTGCGGTTGGGACAAATATTGAAACAGTCTCCTCAAGCTTTAGATAATCCTTTGGCGGGAACATTCCAAATCGCAGGTAGCAGAGATGATTTCAGCCTGAAAACCATGCGTGGGAGTGGTGAGGGTCGCCTTGCTATTGGCAGGGGTACGGTTACAGCCTCTAATATCCAAGTGGCGAATGGTTTATATCAGGCACAAGTTCAGGCTAAAAATGTGCCTGTGCAGAAGTTGGCAAAAGTACCAAAGCAATTTCAAGGCGCATTAAATGGTCAGTTCAACGTAGCGGGTTCTGTTGAGTCTTTTAAACCGCAAACTATTCAAGCCAACGGTCAAGCGCGGGTAAATGTTGCGGGTGGAACTATTACTGCTTCTAATATCCAAGTGGCGAATGGTTTATACCAGGCGCAAGTTCAGGCAACTAATGTACCTGTGCGGCAGTTGGCAGCAGTACCACCGCAGTTTCGAGGGACGTTAACTGGTCAAGTAAACGTGGCAGGTTCTGTTGAGTCCTTCCAACCGCAAACTATCCAAGCGATGGGTCAGGCGCGGGTAAATGTTGCAGGTGGAACTATTACAGCTTCTAATATCCACGTGGCGAATGGTTTATATCAGGCGCAAGTTCAGGCAACTAATGTACCATTACAGCAGTTAGCAGCAGTACCACCGCAGTTTCGAGGGACATTAACTGGTCAAGCAAACGTGGCGGGTTCTGTTGAATCCTTCCAACCACAAACTATCCAAGCTAACGGTCAGGGACGGCTGGATGTTGCAGGTGGAAATATTACAGCCTCTAATATCCAAGTAGCTAATGGTCGCTATCAAGCTGTAGTTGATGCTGCTGGTGTGGAATTAAATCGGTTAAATCAGCAATTGCGGGGTCAGTTTGGCGGTCAGTTACAATTAGCCGGTACGCTAGGATCGTCCAAATTAGCTGATGTGCGTGCTGCTGGACAGGTGCAATTATCTCAAGGTATCCCTGGTTTAGAGCAACCCTTGACAGCTGCGATCGCTTGGAGTGGTGAAAGGCTGACCATTGAGCGAGCAACTGCTCCCGGTTTAAGTGTTACTGGTAACATATTAGCCAATGCAACAAAGACAGGTATACCGGAAATTACTGCCTTGAATCTTAACGTCCAGGCGCAGAATTACAACTTAAAACAGTTACCGATTAATCTTCCTAATCAGGTTGCTGTGGCGGGGAAAGTAGATTTTAATGGTCAAATCACTGGTAAGCTGCCCTTACCGAATGTAGTAGGGCAAATCAACTTACGGGACTTGGTTGTTCAAGATATTGCTTTTGAGCCGTTGTTAACTGGAAACATCGATTCAGAACAGGGACGCGGTTTGAGTTTAAACTTGGCAGGTAATAGCGATCGCTTATCTTTCAATTTAGATGCCAATAATCGCCCGAAATCTTTCTTAGTCAAATGGCAGCAAGCATCAGCCACAGGCAATGTTCAAGGGAATGATTGGGCGCTAAAAGTTGCCAATTTCCCCTTACAAATATTGAATTTGACTCCGCCACCAATTACTCGACTGGGTGCTGGTAAGATAGCTGGGTTGTTAACTGGGGATGTGCTGTTTAATCAGGAAACATTGGCAACAACGGGAAATTTAGCGATCGCAAATCCGCAAATTGGCCGGGTTAAAGGCGATCGAATAGCTGCTCAATTCCGCTACGGTGACGGTAAAGCCACACTCACTAGTAGCGAATTTGTCAAAGGAAAAAGTAGCTACGCCCTTGTCGGTACTTTTGCCCAAAGCGCTAAAGGGCCTAAATTACAAGGTAAACTGAATGTCAAGCAGGGTGAGATCCAAGATGTTCTGGCTGTAGCAAAGATATTTGATTTACAAAATTTGCCTGGTGGTTCAGCAGAAATCTACGGCACAGCAGCGGATCTGACTACCAACCCCCAAGGAACGCCAAATGAACCCTTATTAACCCAAATCCAACGGTTTTCTGAAATTGAAGCTTTGGTTGCAGAACAGGAAGAACAGCGACTTAATTCCACTCCAATACCAGATTTGGCAGACTTAAAGGGGACTTTCAATGGGGAAGTGGCTGTAAATACAGCTACAGCCAATGGATTATCAGTGGATTTTAATTTGAATGGACAAGACTTTGCCTGGGGTAAAAAGGAAGAACGAAATCGTTTTTATACTGCCGAAAAAGTGATTGCCGAAGGCAACTTTGAGAACGGTGTTTTAAGTTTGCGACCATTACGAATTGAATCTCAAAACAGGCTAATTGCATTTACGGGTAACGTTGGTGGTGATGAACAATCTGGTCAGCTGCGGGTGAATAATTTTCCAGTACAACTATTGAATAATGTTGTCAAACTACCAGTTGGAATCACAGGTAATCTTAACGGTACAGCAGCTTTAGCCGGCAGCATTGCTAATCCCCAAGCTAGAGGGGAATTGCAAATCACAGAAGGAATATTAAATCAGAGCAAAATAGAGTCAGCAACAGCAAGTTTCAGCTATGCCAATGGACGCTTAAACTTTGGTAGTACTGTAGCAGTTGCTGGGCCAAAACCTGTTGATATTACTGGCAGCATCCCTTATAAATTACCTTTTGCTTCCGTCGCACCAGACAGCGATCAAATCAGTTTGGATATGAAATTGGAAAACGAGGGATTGGGGCTGTTAAACGCATTGACTAATCAAGTGGTATTTGAGAAAGGTGAAGGAGAAGTAGACCTCAAAGTGCGAGGAACACTGAAAAAACCCGAAGTAAATGGAATTGCTACTGTCAATGATGCTACTTTTTCAGCCCAGGCTTTGCCACGTAAGCTGAGAGGTGTCACAGGTAGAGTACTGTTTAATTTTGACAGCATCTTAGTAGAAAATCTTCAAGGTAGATTTAGCCGTGGGACGGTAGAAGTTGCTGGTGAAATTCCCATCTTCAACAATGAGAACGTAACTATCAAAAATCCCCTGACTGTTAATCTCGATCAGTTAGCGTTGAATCTCAAAGGACTTTATCAGGGAGGCGCTAGTGGCAATTTGCAGATTACTGGTTCTGCCCTTAATCCCATAATTGGCGGTAGAGTAAATTTATTTGATGGTAAAGTATTGCTGGCAGAATCTACCGACGCTGCGACATCTGCAAATGGTAGTATTGGCGTATCGCCTACAAAAGACAATAAGCAGAGCAAATCTGAAATTGGGAATGGGGTGGGAAATACTAACGCCAGATTTAATAATTTAGATTTGGAATTAGGTAAAAACGTCCAAATTACCCGTGACCCTATTCTCAACTTCCGCGCCAGCGGTAATCTCATCGTTAACGGCTTAATCAATCAGCCGATACCCGATGGCACTATTCAGTTAGAAAAAGGAGGAGTAAATTTATTTACTACCCAATTTAACCTTGCTCGTGGCTATAAACACACTGCAACCTTTAGTCCTTCTCAACCTCGCGACCCCAACTTAGATATTCGGCTATTTGCCAAAGTACTGGATGTAACTCAAAGTAATGACTTCAGCCGGGTAAATTCTACAGGTTTATCAGCGTTAGAGAGTGTTCGAGTCGAAGCTACTATCAACGGTTTAGCTAGCAAACTAAATGAAAATATAGAATTAACAAGTAGTCCGTCACGTAGTCAAACCGAAATTGTTGCTCTTTTAGGAGGCGGATTTGTAGACACCCAAGGACGTGCAGACAGTACTTTAGGTCTAATTAACATTGCAGGTTCGGCTGTGTTTAACAATTTCCAATCAGCTTTTAACCAGATTGGGAGTACCTTTGGCTTAAGTGAACTACGGATATTTCCTACCGTGATATCTGAGAATCCCGAAGCTGGAAGAAGCAATTCAACTTTAGAATTAGCAGCGGAGGCTGGGGTTGACATTTCTTCCAAAATATCAGTTTCCAGTATTAAAATTTTGACAACAAACGATCCCTTCCAATGGGGTATTAATTACCGGATAAACAATGAATTTCGTGTGCGTGCTTCCACTAACTTAACTGATGACAGTCGTGCTGTAGTGGAATATCAAAAGCGGTTTTAAAGAAATCTCTTCAATTACGAATTACTTCCTGTTTCCTCTTCTCCTTGCTTCTCAATAGCCTGTTGTACTTGTTTAACATCTAATTCTAATGCTTCAGCAATTTTCTCTATACTTAAACCCAACTTAAGTAGACGGGGTATCGTATCGAGCTTTGTTTCTTCCTTTACTTCCTGGTAAAATTTGGTTTGTCTCCAATCGGTTAATCCAAACATTGCTTCTAACTCCTGCTGACTTTTGTTTACAAATTTGTAGATAAGCATTCTCTCTACTAATTCTAAAAGATTGCTACGGTTAGCTTCATCTGTTTGTTGTACTTGTTTTATCAAGTTTTTCGCTTGCTGTACGGCTTGATATTCTGCTGCAACTACTAACTTAATTATGCCTAGCCCAATCGAAGATGATGGTACATTATCTAATTCGTCTAAATAAATTATACGAATTTGCTGTGGAGCTAATGATGTTTGATAAATAATTGGAATAAGGTGTAAAAAATCGTGTCTGTTTTCATGCACTCTCGATATTTGAATATTTTCAGATTCTCGGAGATAAGAGAAGATGATTTTTTTAAATTTATTAAATTGTGATATCATCACCTTGCTGATTAATAGCTAATCGCAAAATTGACAATCCTAAAATTATCAAAAATAGCACCAGACCAATTGTGCAAGCATAGCTAATTTCTAAGTTATTGAAGGCTTGCTCATATAAATAATAAACAATCGTTTTCGAGCTACTGAGTGGGCCTCCTTGAGTCATAATGTAGACTTCTTCAAACACTTTGGTCGCAGAAATAGCCGAAATTACCGCCACTAGCGCTAAATATGGCTTCATTAAAGGTATGGTAATATCCCAATGTTTACTGATACCATCAGAGCCATCAATGGCTGCGGCTTCGTACACATCAGCAGGAATTGATTGCAACCCCGCTAAATAAATCACCATGTAGTAACCTAATCCTTTCCATACAGTGACAGCCATAACGCTGGCAAGAGAAATTGGTACAATGCCAAAGATTTTTGCTGGACTAGTTAGCCAAGGAATACCTTCTGGAAAAAGACCTAAAGCTTTAAATAACTGATTCAGTAATCCGTTTTCTGCATACAGCCATTTCCAAGCTATTCCCGCAACAACCATTGAAATTACCACTGGAGTGTAGTACGCTGCTCTAAACCAATTCATTCCCCGCAGTTTCTGATTTACCAAAATTGCCAGTACTAAGGGAGCGATTACTAAAATTGGTACTACACCCACAAGATATAAAAAAGTGTTTTCCAAGGTTTTCCAAAAAACTGCATCCTTCCAAAGCTTGAGAAAGTTGGCGAAACCTATCCATTGTGGCGGCTGGGCAATGTCTTCATAACTGGTAAAGCTGAGGTAAAAGGCTTGCAGTGCAGGCCAAAAGACAGTTAAGCCTAAAAGAACTAAGGCGGGTAATAAAAATAAATAAGGGGTAAGCCGTTGTTTGATGAACATCCAATTTTTAGGTATCAATTGATTCATAAGAAGTTTAATAGTTGTTTTTGCTTTGTCAA
This sequence comes from Nostoc sp. JL23, assembly GCF_017115065.1. Classification (NCBI taxonomy): domain Bacteria; kingdom Bacillati; phylum Cyanobacteriota; class Cyanophyceae; order Nostocales; family Nostocaceae; genus Nostoc; species Nostoc sp. JL23. Next base: position 4,069 of record NZ_JABXKN010000145.1, on the reverse strand, counting down.
AACAAGAATTTGGAGATGTGAGTAGATTTAAGCTTCAATATTTTAAGGGCATATATTTGCTTGCGTAAGCATTGGCGTAGCCTCTGGTAGAGAAGTTCGTCGTAGACATCACTAATTAATAACTCGGAGAAACTGCAATGGAAACTCAGCACAATCCGCCAATTGAACATCAAAATGTCCCCATAAACCACCGTGGGCTGCATGAATTTTTGTATAGTTCTGACAACGAACACGCCGCCATTGAGGTGAGTATAACTCCTGAACTGGCAAACAATGGTACTGAAATCATTGAGTTTGAGGCTTGGAGTGTGGCTGTTCAGAACGCTAAAATTGCCGGAGTTTATGCAGTATTAGATGTAGAACGTCGCACGCAGTATATTGGCTATTCTCGGAATGTGTTGCTTTCCTTAAACAGCCATCTTCGTCAAAATGGTGAGCAAAAGTGTGCTTTTGTACGTGTGCAAGCATTCAAGTTTCCCAAACGTCAAGAAATGGAAGATTTGCGAGATGCGTGGATAGCAGAACTCGAAAGTACGCCACCTGGTAATGCAACTGAAAGCGAAATGTGGGCTAGTACGGTAGGTGAAGCGACTAAGGCGGTAATGTCAGAAGCCCAACTTCAAGCCTACGAGGAGAAAAAGCTAAAACTGCGGAAAGCAATGGCTGATACAACCCTTTCTAAAGAGTTAGAAACAATAGATGCGAGTGACGCTGAACGTCAGCGTCAACTTGAAGCTGCTGTGAACAACGATGACTGGAGTGTAATTATCGACGCACAGACACAGGAAACTAAGTATTGATTTTTGTCTGCTTGAGTGCGCTATTTGACTTTTTGAGTAAGTGGCATGAAAGTTCTGTGAAAGATGAGAGTTAAGATTTTAAAACGCAAAGGGGCGCTGAGGGAAGCGCAAAGGTTCGCAGAGGAGTGAATTCTTTGCGTTCCTTTGCGTAAACCTTTGCGTTCCTCTGCGTTAAAAAAGGATATATATGACGACAAAGTTAGATGCTCTGATTAATTCTCTAGAAGGGATAGAAACTATTACCGATTCTACCCAAGTCGCAAAATTATCCCAGGATTATCACACTTTTAGCCCTGTGTTAGTGTCGAAATTAGAGGGAAAAGTTGGGGATATCGTAGTGCGTCCCGCGAATGAAGCAGAGGTTTTAAAAGTTGCAGCCGCCTGTGCAAAACATCGTATACCTGTAACTGTGCGAGGTGCGGGAACTGGGAATTATGGGCAATGTGTACCGTTGCACGGTGGCGTAATTTTAGATATGACGCGCTTGCAAGAGATTCTTTGGGTAAAACCGGGGGTGGCGAGGGTAGAAGCTGGGGTGAAGTTGGCGGCTTTGGATAAAAAAACACGAGAAATCGGCTGGGAAATCCGTATGGCACCCTCTACGTACCGCACAGCGACAATTGGCGGATTTATTGCTGGGGGAAGTGGCGGTATTGGCTCGATCCAATATGGGTTATTAGCCGATCGCGGTAATATCTTAGCATTGCGAGTGATCACTGTAGAAGATGAACCCCGTGCGATCGCATTACGCGGCGATGATATCCAAAAGGTAAATCATGCTTGGGGAATTAATGGCATCATCACTGAAGTCGAAATTCCTTTAGGGCCGGCTTATCCTTGGGCAGAAGTCATTGTCACCTTTGACGACTTTATGACAGCAGCAAAGTTTGGTCAGGCAATTGGCAATGCTGATGGCATGATTAAGAAGTTGATTTCTGTCTTTGCATCCCCAATTTCCCAATACTTTCACGCAGTACAAGAGTATATTCCTGAAGGAACTCACTCAGTATTTTTGATAATTTCCGAACCGAGTTTGGAATTCTTACCAGCTTTGGTGCAGCAATACGGCGGTCAGATTACCAAAAAACCAGCCGAGGAAGCAGCCAAAGGTACACATTTAGCGGAATTTAGCTGGAACCACACTACCTTACTTGCCCGGAGTGTAGATACTGGTATTACATACTTACAAAGTCTCTTTCCTAATGATTGCAGTTTGCAACTAGTAGAGCAGATGTATAATTACTTCGGTGATGAGGTAATGATGCATTTAGAATTTTTTCGGGTGAATGGTGTCGTAGTTCCTGGCGCTTTGCAACTTGTGCGCTACACCACAGAAGAACGCCTCAATGAAATTATCCGCTATCATGAAGAACAGGGTGTGAGTATTGCCAATCCTCATACGTATATTATTGAAGACGGCGGCAGAAAATTTATCGATCCTGAACAGTTAAAATTTAAAGAAATAGTCGATCCTTATGGGTTGATGAACCCCGGTAAAAGCAAGGTTCTTCAATTCCAAATTCAAAATTAGCAAACTACAGAAACAGGTATCAGAAATTTCTCTGTATATTTGTGTAACCTACCTCCAAAAAGCTAGTTGCTGGGCGTTTATAATTTGTGGTTTGATTTTAACAGCCGTGGGGATAACCCAAAATCCAACATTCCAATAATCGCTCATGATTGAAATTGACGGTTCCTACGGAGAGGGAGGCGGACAAGTTCTTCGCACTTCCTTAAGCCTAGCCGCCATCACCGGTGAACCCATACGAATTACAGGTATTCGCGCTGGACGCAAAAAGCCAGGATTAGCAGCACAACATTTAACAGCAGTTCGGGCTGCGGCAAGAATTTGTAATGCCCAACTACGGGGTGATGCTTTAGGTTCAATGCTGCTGGAATTCATCCCAGGTAGTGCTGTACAAGCTGGAGTTTATACCTTTGATGTTAGTAAAGCACAACAAGGTGGTTCTGCGGGTGCGATCGCTCTAGTTCTTCAAACAATTCTTTTACCTTTGGCACTAGCATCTGGCAATTCTTTGGTGACACTAAAGGGTGGAACTCATGTAAACTTTAGCCCCACAGCGACGTACATTGAGCAAGTTTATCTGCCCATACTGCAACGCATGGGTGTAGAAGCCCAAGTCAAGTTAGGCGCTTGGGGGTGGTATCCCCAAGGTGGCGGAGAGGTAGAGTTACAGGTGGATGGCGGTGGTAAACTCGGTGGGATCGACTTGTTGGAACGGGGCGATTTACAACAGGTGCGAGGACTAGCAGTGGTGACGGAATTGCCTTCCCATATTCCCCAACGGATGGCAAATCGTGCGGAGAATTTGTTACGGTCAGCCCATTTAAAGGTTACTATACAGACCTTAAGAGAAAGAGGTGTAGCACCTGGAGCGGGTATTTTTTTAACTGCTGAGTATCAGAATAGCTTAACAGGATTTGGTGGATTTGGGCGTTTGCGGTTGTCGGCGGAAACAGTTGCAGAGATTGCTTGTCAGCAACTGCTTGAGTTTCATCACACCGGCGCACCAGTGGATGAACATTTAGCAGATCAGTTATTATTGCCAGCTGCTTTAGCTTCACAAGAAAGTCAGTATCGAGTGGCTGAAGTGAGTAGACATTTGACGACTAATGCAGCGGTTATTGAACAGTTTGGGCTGGCGCAAATAACAGTAGATGAAGCTGAGAAAATAGTGTCAGTAAAGAGTTTGAATAGATGAACTAGTGCTATATGGTAGAGTCTTATAAAGCAATATTCTGTAAATTTAAATCAATCTTGTGATCCCTTCTACCTTCAAATAAAAGCTGCAAGTTTTAGCAGACAACTTTGATCAAGATTTAAACCTACTTTCAGAGATTCGAGTCATAAAGCAACTTAATATCAAACATAGCCTTTGAATTTACCTCTGCTAAAGGCATATATAGGACTAGTATTTGATTTTTGAAATGCACATAGTGGACTGTCTACGCAAAATAGTGCATTAGACGTAGACTTTTGTTGGGTGGAGCGGAGCGCAACCCAGCATAGATCAGGATGTTGGGTTACGCAAAGCCTCCATCCAACCTACAATTTTTTTGCAACTTCGAGCTTTGTCGATGAACCTTTGAGCTTTGTCGATGAACCTTCGAGCTTTGTCGATGAACCTTCGAGCTTTGTCAATGAACCTTCGAGCTTTATCAATGAACCTTCAAGCTTTGTCGATAAACCTCTGAGCTTTGTCGATAAACCTCTGAGCTTTGTCGATGAACCTTCGAGCTTTGTCGAT
>NZ_JABXKN010000147.1:0-24563 GCF_017115065.1 Nostoc sp. JL23 | reverse complement strand
TCTCCGACACGGAGAGGGGTTGGGGGAGAGGTCAAATAAGACTTGTCGAACTCACATTTACTTAAGCTATTAGCCCTGTAATTGATTGCGATCGGGTCAGTTGGTAGATGAGATACCAAATCTGAACTTTGCTTCGGTTTATTTTTTACTTAAGATTCATTTAACCCATATTATGTTTATCAAGCAACATACTTAAAATTAATATTTGCTTTATAAATAACCAATTTGCTTCTTAACTTGACTTATATTAAAAAATAACCAACAACTTTGACTCAGTTATGATTTTTTTTGGAAAAACAATACTTATAGTTATTGGTTTTATCTATGTATTCATTGAATTGTTACTTACTAGACAACAAATTTTTAGTATTAACTTAATCAAGAGAATATTTATGTTTAACCCGTAGATAACAAAATTCCTAACATGTTTTTGTAGTTATAAATTATACTTTTGTGCTGAACTTTATTCAAAATTTATATCAGTAAGAGTATATGGCTATTTATAAAATAACTTTAAAGGAATGATTTAGTTTCTGTAAAGTATGTTAGTGTTTTTAGTAATTCAATGCTTTAAAGTGGTTATACAAACTAGTTATTTAATTGATATTTTTAAATTAAAAATAACTAAAGATAACTACGTTGTCATTACCTAGCGATCATTTAATTACTTTTTCAACTTGCATAAACTCGGATTAAAGGTGGTGTCTTTTCTGTAACGAATTTGTCAACTTTACTGGGTCAAATACCATAAAATATATTATCCCGGACGTTGAAACTAGCTATGACATTGATTGAGATACAGAACGTTGTTATTAACACCAGCTATGTTGCTGTGTTTAGGCTAGATAATCAAACGGTTTCGGATGAAAAAAACATTTCTGTTTCCTTAGCTACTCCTCAGTTTTCCTCGCTCCAGTAGGATACCATTGCTCAAAATCTCTACTATTACAAATGAATTGAATTCACTGGTCAAGCAGCTATTACACTCCAAGAGTATTTTACCAGTTTTAACAACGTCATCGACCGTACCAATTTTAGATTTTAGATTTTAGATTTTTTTGGTTCTTCCTCCACCGATTGTGGGTGAAACAAATCTAAAAGACGCTCGTAACTAGCTCTTTACGAGACACTGCGCGAAGGATTACTCACTAACGCAAATCTAAAATCCAAAATTGGTTGAACTATTGCCACAATATCAAGAGTCTAGCGTTGGATAACATTTTTCGCGATGTCTACAACGGGCTACGCCTAGTGTGCCAAATTCGCCTATAAATCTAAGGCTTTATGAGGGCAGTATGTGTCGTGTGGTGTCAATTTGGAGAAAAGCATTTAGCACAGATAGGATAGCTAGCTGCTTTACAAGACGAGAGATTTTCATTATTTAGTAGGCAACAGAAATTACTGTAGCTACACAATCCACAGTACTAACTATGCCCTATGTCTGCTTATTCAATTGATACTGCCTTAGCGGAGTTAGAAAGCCTTATCAATAATTGTGAAAAGGCTGTGATGAGGTCTATAGAGGAAAAAAACATGAAGTCAGATAAATCAGATAAATCAGTGTCAATTAACAGAATTAACAGACAATTACAACACAATCCGATAGCCATTGTTGGGATGGCTTCTCTATTGCCTAAAGCCAGAAATTTACGGGAATACTGGCAAAATATTGTAAACAAAATTGACTGTATTACTGATGTTCCTTCCACTCATTGGAGTGTTGAAGATTATTACGATCCGAATCCCAGAACTCCTGAAGATAAAACCTACTGTAAAAGAGGCGGGTTTATTCCAGAGGTAGATTTTAACCCGATGGAATTCGGCATACCACCCAGCATTTTAGAAGTCACAGATGTATCGCAACTATTAAGTTTAGTGGTTGCGAAAGAGGCGATGGAAGATGCTGGTTATGGCGAAAAACGTGAGTTTAACCGCGAGATGGTTGGGGTAATCTTAGGCGTGGCGATGGCCAAGCAATTAGGAATGCCACTTTCGGCGAGATTGGAATATCCAATTTGGGAAAAAGCACTCAAAAGCAGTGGTTTATCCGATGAAGATACCCAAAAAATCGTTGATAAAATCAAAAGCGCTTATGTGAAATGGGATGAGAATGCTTTCCCAGGAATGTTAGCTAACGTAGTCGCGGGTAGAATTGCCAATCGCCTAAATTTTGGCGGGATGAATTGCGTAGTTGACGCGGCTTGCGCTAGTTCCTTTGGTGCTTTAAAAATGGCAATCAGCGAACTAGTTGAGCATCGTTCTGACATGATGCTGACTGGTGGTGTTGATACCGATAACACCATCATGGCTTACATCTCATTTAGCAAAACACCGGCTGTTACTCCCAGTGAAAATGTCAAACCTTTCGATGCTAAATCTGATGGGATGATGCTGGGTGAAGGTATTGGGATGATTGTCCTCAAACGGTTAGAAGATGCGGAACGGGACAACGATAAAATATATGCCGTAATTAAAGGTATTGGTACTTCCAGCGATGGGCGTTACAAGAGCATTTATGCTCCGCGCAAAGAAGGCCAAGTTAAAGCCTTAGAACGTGCTTATGAAGATGCCGGTTTGTCTCCCGCTACTGTTGGTTTGATGGAAGCACATGGCACCGGTACAATGGCTGGAGATCCGACAGAATTCGGTTCTTTAAAAGACTTCTTTGATGTACATGATGACAAAAAGCAGCACATCGCTTTGGGTAGTGTGAAATCACAAATCGGACACACAAAAGCGGCTGCGGGTGCGGCGAGTTTGATTAAAACTGCTTTGGCTTTACATCACAAAGTATTACCGCCGACAATTAACATCACCGAGCCAAATCCCAAACTCAACATTAAAAATTCATCCTTTTATTTGAATACCGAAACCAGACCTTGGATTCGTCCAGAAGGGGAAGCACCAAGACGTGCGGGTGTAAGTTCTTTTGGATTTGGCGGAACCAACTATCATGTCGTTTTGGAAGAATATGAAGCCGATCAAAATGACGCTTACCGCTTACACAGTGGTGCTAGTGAAGTGCTGTTGTTTGCTCCCACAGTAGAGCAATTGTTGAGCAAATCGGAAGAGATTTTAGGTAAGTTGCGTTCACCTGAAGCACCCACACATTACTCACAATTAGTCAATGAGTGCAAATCACAACAGATTCCCCTCTCTGCTCCCCGATTTGGGTTTGTAGCTGAAAATCTCGAAGAAGCTTGCAAGTTTCTGCAAACTAGCATTGACTGGCTAAAACTCAAAGGGTCAGCAGCATCTTGGGAGCATCCCCAAGGGATTTATTATCGCGCCTCTGGTATGGAGTTGGGCGGAAAAGTTGTCTCTCTATTTTCTGGTCAAGGTTCGCAATACCTGGAGATGGGACGCGAACTGGTGATGAATTTTCCTTTGATGCGGCGTCTTCATGGTTATATGGATAGCCTGTTAATCAAAGATAATTTACAGCCGTTGTCAGAAATCGTTTTTCCTCATCCTGTGTTTGGAGAGGCAGAAAAAAATGTCCAAATTGCTGCCTTACAACGCACAGAATACGCTCAACCAGCCATCGGGGTGTTGAGTGCAGGGATGTACAGCATACTGCAACAAGCTGGATTTAAGTCAGATTTTGTTGCGGGGCATAGCTTTGGTGAACTAACAGCGCTATGGGCTGCGGGGGTTTTGAGTACAGAAGATTACTTGTTCTTAGTGAAAGCTAGGGGTCAAGCAATGGCTGCACCCGAAGATCCGGATCATGATGCGGGAAGTATGCTGGCTGTCAAAGAAGATATCAGCAAAGTGGAAGCAGTGTTGAAGCAGTTTCCCCAAGTTGCGATCGCTAATCAAAATTCTCCGACTCAATTTGTCTTGGCTGGGCCAACCGCAGAAATTGCAAAAGTCCGTCAGATTTTGCACGATAAAGGATATACGGCTGTATTGTTACCTGTTTCCGCAGCATTCCATACACCGCTAATCGCCTTTGCTCAGAAATCCTTTGCGATCGCCACCAAGTCTGTCAAATTCCAAAGTCCGAAAATCCCTGTTTACAGCAACGTTACCAGTAAGCAGTATCCCAAGGAAGCCCAAGGTATTCAAAAGATTCTGGAAACGCACCTTTCTAATTCAGTGCTGTTTAAGCAGGAAATTGAAAATATCTATGCGGCGGGTGGTACTTGCTTTGTGGAATTTGGACCGAGGAGAATTCTTAGCAACTTGGTGAAAGAGATTCTTGGCGATCGCCCACATATTACCGTATCTTTGAACCCCAGCACTCAAAAGAATAGCGATCGCTCTTTGCGGGAAGCAGTTGTGCAATTGCGTGTGATTGGTTTGGCTTTGAATAACCTTGATCCTTACCAACTTCCCCAAACCATCCCCCCAATTGAGACGAAGAAGACATTAAATGTCCGTCTAAACGGCATCAACTACAGATCCGAAAAAACGAAAAATGCCTTCGCTCTAGCTTTGCAGGATGGGCATAAAGTCACATTACCCACTCCCGAAGCTTCTGAAACTGCGGCTCCTTTATTTAGCAGCCCCGGTGTAACTCCACCTGTAGCAGTGATAGAGACTAACGGACATAAAAAACTTACCCCAGCAATGAACGGTGTGACTGCCACTATCATCACCCAGCCAGAGCAACAGATGAATCCTGTTACCCTGTCACAACCAGTCCAGGAATCTAAGATGCAACCAACACCAGAAAAACTTACAAATTACGAACAACTTTTAGCAAGTTTAGAATATCTCCTGACACAGTTCCAGGAAAATCAAGCCGAGAATTTACAAGTTCACGGTACTTATCTCAACCATCAAATGGAATACGCTAAAGCGTTTTTCCAACTGATGCAGCAGCAGAATTCCTTGTTGAGTGAAAGTAAATCAACAGCCGAAACTGCCAAAATGAAGCTAGTTGTCATGGAAAGCTTAGAGCGCAGCATGATGCAGTTTCACTCCCAACAAGGTGAAACTCTACGCATCCATGAGCAATATCTTCAAGAGCAACTGGAATATACTAAGAGCTTTTTCCAACTCATCCAGCAAGAGTATTCTCAAATCATCTCAGGTGAGGGAGCAACTCAACTAACAGAGAAACTCAGCAATTTCACTCCGTTCACCACAGAAACAACTGTTACTGATGCACCCGTACCTGCTACTACCAAGATAGTAGAAAGCCAGCCTTTGCCTGTAATTGAGCCTGTAGCTAAAAATGGCTTAAATGTTACCCAAGCACCTCTCCCGGCTGCTGTAGAGCCTGTAGTTGAAACTCCTGTATCCCCAGCAATCGAGACGCGATCAATCGCGTCTCTACTACCCACACCGCACTTCGCCACTGTCGAGACAGTAGAGCCTGTAGTCGCGCCACCAGCACCAGTTGTAGAACCCCAAGCCGAGGTTGTAGTCAAAATTAGCTCACCTCCAGCTAACGAAGTTGTTGCATTCACCCCAGAACCAGCACCCACAAATGCTGCACCTGTATCTGGCGCAACTATCGATATTGTTGACTTGGATAAAAATCTCTTAGCCATCACCAGCGACAAGACCGGCTACCCAGTCGAAATGCTGGAAATGGATATGGACATGGAGGCTGACTTAGGAATTGACTCCATCAAACGGGTGGAAATCTTGGGGGCGCTACAAGAAATGTACCCCAACCTACCCAAGCCCAATTTAGAAGAACTGTCAGAAAAACGCACCATCGGTGAAGTTGTAGAGTATCTGCAATCTCACGCTTCTAAAAGTGTTTCGGTAGAAATTGCAATTCACGAAGTACAACCATCTGCCGAGATTCCAGTAGAAGCTGCACCAGTCGTTGAGGTAGTCATTGCACCGGAACCAAGCATAGTTGTCGCATTCACCCCAGAACCAGAAGCTGCTCCCGCTACAAGCGATGAATTTGCAAACTTAGGTGAAACCCTGTTAGCCATCACCAGCGATAAAACTGGTTATCCAGTCGAGATGCTGGAACTGGAAATGGACATGGAGGCTGATTTAGGGATTGACTCGATTAAACGGGTAGAAATTTTAGGGGCGATGCAAGAAATGTACCCCAACTTACCCAAACCGAATATTGAAGAACTCGGAGACCTCCGCACCATCGGTCAAATAGTTGATTACCTACAGCAGTTAGCTGGAGGTGAAAAAAAAAAGTCTGAACCTGAGTTTGTCCAACAGCAGCCACCGGAATTAGAGCATAATATCCAGCGCCATCTCGTCAAACTCAGAAGTCTACCACAGCCCGATTATTTGGATTTCACCTTACCAGAGGGACACATCGGTTTAATCACCGATGATGGTTCCCTCACCACTTATAAATTAGCTGAATCCCTAATCGAGAAAGGCTGGAAAGTAGTAGTTATCAGCTTCCCCCAATCGCTCATCGCTCAACAAGCGCCCTTACCCACAGGAGTAACCCGCGTTACCTTAGCAAACTTAAGTGAAGAACATCTTCAACAACAATTGCAAGCGATCGCATCTCACTGCGGAACGATTGGGACCTTCATCCATCTCCATCCAATGTTTGTAGGAAATCACACCGGGAGTATTTCTTATAACGAATCAGAAAAGGCGATCGTCAAGCACGTATTTTTGATGGCGAAACACCTTAAACCGTCCCTCAACGAAGCCGCAAAGAATGGACGTAGTTGTTTCTGCACAGTTGCTCATCTCGATGGAGCCTTCGGCTTAGAGTACAAAATCAACTTCGGTGCGATCGGCGCTGGTTTATTTGGATTAACCAAAACTCTCAGATGGGAATGGCCAAAAGTATTTACTCGTGCGATCGACTTAAGTCCCAGACTTGATGCTAAACAGTCAGTACAAAACATCATCGCCGAACTTCACGACCCCAACCTTTATATAAGTGAAGTTGGCTACGGCTCACAAGGACGAGTCACCATTATCGCCGATTAATCTCCTCTCTCTGCGTTCTTTGCGTCTCTGTGGTTCGTTTAAAAAAAACCGCAGAGGCGCAGAGGACACAGAGAAAGAGATAAGAAACAACTTCTCTTAATTACGAATTACTAATTAATATCAGAGGATTTATGACACAAACAGCCCAGCTTAGTCCATCATCTGTCTTTGTCGTGAGCGGCGGTGCAAAAGGGATTACGGCTGAGTGTACTATCAGATTAGCCCAACAGCAACCCTGCAAATTCATCCTCCTTGGTCGCTCCGAACTATTAGAAACCGAGCCAGATTATGCTCAAAATTCTGATGAATCCGCATTGAAAAAATGCATCATGGAAAATCTTCTTTCTCAAGGAGAGAAGCCTACACCCATGAACGTGCAAAAAATATATAACAAAATTACCTCCAGCCGCGAGATTAAAAAGACACTAGCAGCAATTGAAAAAACCGGAGCTAAAGCCGAATATATCAGCGTCGATGTCACAGATACGCCAGCTTTACAAGAAAAACTTGCCACTGCTGTGCAACATCTTGGCCCAATTACCGGAATCATCCACGGCGCTGGAAACTTAGCTGATAAGTTAATTGAAAAGAAAACAGAACAAGATTTTGAAAAAGTTTACACCGCCAAAGTTCAAGGCTTAGAAAACCTTCTAAATTGCGTTAACCCTAATCAACTTCAGCATTTAGTTTTGTTTTCTTCCGTAACAGGCTTTTACGGAAATCCCGGACAATCTGATTATGCGATCGCAAATGAAATTCTGAACAAATCGGCCCATATATTTAAGCAAAGTTATCCTTCATGTCATGTAGTCGCTATCAACTGGGGCGCTTGGGATAGTGGAATGGTGACAGCAGAATTAAAGAAAGTGTTTCGAGAGCGAAAAATCGAAATAATTCCCGTTGCAGTTGGGGCACAAATGCTCGTGAAAGAAATGGATAATACCAATCACGCAACCGCACAAGTTGTTATTGGTAGTCCACTAGTTCCACAGGCTACAGAGTTAGATTCAGAACTACGAACCTATCGTATGCGTCGCCAAATGACGTTGGAAGCTAATCCCTTTTTACACGATCATACTATTGCTGGTTCTCCAGTTTTACCAGCAACTTGTGCAATGACATGGATGATCAATACCTGTGAACAACTTTATCCAGGTTACAAATTGTTCCATCACCAAAATTTTAAAATTTTGAAGGGGATTACTTTCAATGAATCCTTAGCAAAGGAACATATTTTAGAAATAGAAGAAATTTCCAAGGTTAGCTTTGAAAACGTCGAAGTTAAAGCAACAATCTTAAGTAAAAACCCAGAAGGAAAAATTCATTATCATTTTAGCGCTCAACTCAATCTCCAGCAAAAAATCCCCATTGCTCATCCTTATGAATCAATTAATCTTGAAGAAGATAACATCATCACCACTACAGGAAAAGCTTTTTACCAAAATGGAGGAGCTACATTATTTCATGGCCCTGCTTTTCAGGAAGTCACAAAAGTCTTAAACATCAGCCCTGAAAAAATCACTACAGAATGTCTTTGGCAAGAAATTAGCGACAAGCAACAAGGACAATTTCCAGTGCAATGGATCAATCCTTATACGATTGACTTGAGTATGCACGCATTATGGATTTGGACACAGCACTTTCATCAAGAAGCTTGTTTACCTGGTAGGGTAGAAAAATATGAACAGTTTGTAGCTACACCACATAACAAACCTTTTTACGTTTCGTGTGAAGTGAAAGCGAAAACAGCAACTAGTGTAATTGCTGATTTTATCATACATGACCGTCAAGGACAAATATATTCGCGGATGCTCGGTGCCCACGCAATTATTTGGTCGATGAAATTACTCAGAAGCTAATAGTTTTCCAGAAATTGTCATTTCTACTTTGCGTTTTGGCGTGAGCTTTTTCTTTACCACTCAACAGCTAAATTGCCTCTTTTAAAGTTTGGGGAACAGCGTAAATCCTGCCTTTTAATTATCTCTTGCCTAATACCCAAACATTGAGGATACAAGTAGTGGAAAAAATAGCTATTATCGGATTATCATGTCTATTTCCAGATGCGAAAAACCCTGAAGAATTTTGGCAAAATATTGTTGCTCAAAAAGATTCCAGATCGTCTGCAACTGTCGAGGAAATCGGAGTAGACCCAACAATTTTTCACAATTCAGTTAAAGGTACACTAGATAAAACCTATTCTCTCAAAGGCGGATACATCCGTAACTTTCAGTTTGACTCTGCTGAATACAATCTACCATCAGAAATTGTTGGTGGTTTAGATAATACCTTTAAATGGTCGTTGTATGCTGCTAAACAAGCAATTGTGCATAGTGGTTATTGGGGTAATCAAACTGTTCTCTCAAAATGTGGTGTAATTTTAGGTAATCTTTCGCTTCCGACGAAATTATCTAATCAATTATTCTCTCCAATTTACCAGCAAGCTATTAATCCTGCTGTCAGAGAACTTTTGCAGGATGAAGACTTTGATTTAGCTACTCTCTCAACTGCAACTAAAGCGTCTTTGTACAATGCCCTGATATCTGGCTTACCAGCATCTATCATTGCTCAAGCTCTATCTTTATCCCAGATTAATTTATGTCTGGATGCTGCTTGTGCGTCATCATTTTATGCGATTAAACTAGCATCTCATTACTTATGGTCACACAAAGCTGATGCCATGTTAGCTGGAGCCATCAGTTGTGCAGATTCCCTCTTCGTGCGGATGTTATTTTCCGGTGTTCAAGGGTATCCAGAAAACGGTATCAGCCTTCCCTTAGATAAATCCTCTAGAGGGCTAATTCCCGCCGATGGTGTTGGGATGGTAATGCTGAAGAGATATTCTGATGCCGTTAGAGATGGCGATAATATTCTTGCCACTATCTGCGGTAACGGACTCTCGAATGATGGTAAAGGTAAACATTTATTGAGTCCGAATCCTAAAGGGCAAGTTTTAGCTTTTGAGCGAGCCTATAATGAGGCAAAGTTGAGTCCCAAAACCATTGATTATTTAGAGTGTCACGCCACTGGCACATTGCTAGGAGATACAACCGAATTCACTTCCATAGAAACATTCTTTGGTCAAAATAAAGCTGTGCCTCTGGTGGGTTCTGCTAAGGCAAATACAGGTCACTTGTTAACTGCTGCCGGCATGGTTGGCTTGACTAAAGTGATTTTGAGTATGTCTCATGGTGTAATCCCAGCAACCATGAATGTTTCGGAACCTTTAATTTCAGAAAATGGTACAATTTCTGCCGATAAAATTGTTAGAACAGCTACAGCATGGCCTAATAATAATGCATCAATTAAACGGGCAGCTATTAGCGCTTTTGGTTTTGGCGGCACTAATTCTCATCTGATTTTAGAACAAGGAACTATAGCAGAATCAGTTGAATCAACTCCACCTGTTCCACCTACCAAAGTTGCCATTGTTGGCATGGATGCTTTTTTTGGTAACTGCAATGGTTTAGATGCTTTTGAACGCAGCATTTATGATGGAACGCAGCATTTTACTTCTCTACCGCCTCAAAGATGGCACGGTATAGAAAATCAAGAAAGTATCCTGAAAGAGTACGGTTTAGCAGATGGAAAAGCGCCAGTTGGGGCATATATCAAAGATTTTGAAATCGATACTTTATCGTGCAAAATCCCACCGAATGAAATCGAAAAGTTAAACCCACAACAATTGTTGCTCCTGAAGGTTAGCGATCGCGCCGTGAAAGATGCGAAACTACAGGAAGGCGGCAATGTGGCTGTGATTGTTGCTGCCGAGACAGAATTCTCTGTGCATCAGCTACAGCAAAGATGGAATCTATCTTGGCAAGTTAAGGATGGCTTACTCAACCAAGGAATTTCTCTCCCTGCCCAACAGCTTGCACAACTGGAAACCATTGTCAAAGATAGCATTCACCAACCAGTAGAAATCGGCGAATATGTAAGTCACATCGCCAACATCATGGCGAGTCGGATTTCGGCTTTGTGGAATTTCACTGGTCCTGCATTCACCGTCAGCGCTGGCGAAAATTCCGCCCTCAAAGCGTTGGAAGTTGCCCAAATGCTACTCGCTACGGGAGAAGTTGATGCAGTCGTTGTTGGTGCAGTAGATTTAGCCGGTGGTGTGGAAAATGTCTTGTTCCGCAGCCAATTTGCCCCGATTAATACGGGTGTTAATACCTTGGGTTATGACCAGCAAGCTAATGGCTGGACAGTTGGCGAAGGTGCGGGTGCAGTTGTCCTCAAGCGTTACGAAGCTGCTAAAGAAGATAATGAACGCATCTATGCAGTAATTGATGCCATGAGTTTCGCACAAGGTAATTCTACTTTGAGTGACGCTTTGGTAAAACCTGATGCTTCAGCTATCAGCAATGTCTGCAAACAAGCTTTCGAGATGGCAGATATTCAGCCCACAGAGGTTAACTATGTGGAAGTCTTCGGTAGTGGCGTTCCCCAGGAAGATGAAGCCGAAATCACAGGTTTACTGCAAGCTTATCCGAAAGTGGGCAATGGTTTGCATTGTGCATTAGGCAGCGTCAAAGCCAATATCGGCCACACCTATACAGCATCGGGAATTGCTAGTTTAATTAAAACCGCTCTCTGTCTTTATTACAGGTATATTCCCGCCACTCCTAAATGGTCTGGTGTCAAAACATCGCAAGTATGGGAAGGTAGTCCTTTCTATGTGGCGATGGAATCAAGACCTTGGTTTGTCGATAAAGGCGGTACACGCAGAATAGCAGCAATTAATAGTATGGGTATAGATGGCAGTTACGCCCATTTAATCTTATCGGAGGAACCCAGCCAAGAGGAGCGCGACAACAGATATTTGCAACAAATGCCTTTTCATCTGTTTCCCATCGCAGTTAGCGATCGCTCCACTATACCCGATATCCTAAACCATCTCCAGAAATCCATCGAAGCTAGTTCTTCTTTATCAGCTACCGCTAGCGAGACATTTGCCACCTTTGAGCAGCAATCTGATGCAAAATACGTCTTATCAATCACAGGACGTAACACAAAAGATTTACTCAAAGAAATTGAATCTGCCCGCAAAGGTGTAAATAATGCTTTTGAAAACGGCACAGATTGGCAAACACCACTCGGCAGTTATTTCACAGCGAAACCATTGGGTAAAACTGGAGCGGTTGCTTATGTTTATCCCGCAGCAGTCAATTCTTATATTGGCATTGGTCGGACTGTTTTTCGTTTATTTCCGAAAGTCTTCGAGGACTTAAAAAGTAACAATCTCTACAACCGCGCTGCCGATGTTGAAAAATTGGTTTATCCCAGAAGTTTACCTAAATTGACAACCAGGCAACTAGAAACACTCGAAAAGCAATTGTTAGATGATTCACTGGCAATGTTTGAAAGTGAAATCGCTTTTGCTAGATACATGACGGCAATTTTCCGAGATGATTTTAAAGTCAAGCCGCAATCTGTATTTGGGTATAGCTTGGGTGAAACTAGCATGATGGTTGCCCAAGGAGTTTGGAGTGATTTTGAGGGTGGAAGTAATACCTTAAATTCATCGCCTCTATTTGGTGATAAATTATCTGGGCCGAAAAATGCTGTGCGTGAATATTGGGGATTAACCGATTCACCAAACAACAATTTTTGGAATACCTATGTTCTCATGGCGACTCCATCGCAAGTTAGAGAATGCCTGAAACAAGAGAATCGCGTCTACTTAACTCAAATCAACACACCAGAAGAAGTATTAATTGCTGGTGAAGATGCCGCCTGTAAGCGAGTGATTCAAACTCTAAATTGCAATTTTTTCCCCGCTCCCTTCGACCATGTGATACATTGTGAGGCGATGCGATCGCAGTACGAGGAAATCAAGAAGGTAAACAGCTTACCATCGCAAACTCTTCCCGGTATTGTGTTTTATTCAGCCGCCGACTATCAACCGATTGTACTTGAAAGTGATACCATCGCTCACAACATCGCCAAAGGATTGTGCCAAGAACTTGATTTTCCGCAATTAGTTAATCGTGTCTACGGTGATGGAGTCAGAATATTTTTAGAAGCGGGCGCTGGTAGTGTCTGTTCACGATGGATTGACAAAATTCTCGGCAACAAAGAACATATCACAGTCTCTCTAAATCGTAGAGGGATGGATGATCATGCTTCGATGGTCAAAGCATTAGCAAAACTACTCAGTCATCAGGTGAACGTAGATTTATCACCACTGTATAGCAAAGCCCAAGACACTGCTAATTCAAATAAAGCAACATTGAGAACAGTTACCTTGGGTGGGAAAGCGATCGCAGCTACAATTTTGAGCGAAGAAAATCGCAAACTTGTTGAAGATTTCGCTGGGGATCTTAGAAGCGATCGCTTTAAAATACAGCATCCAGATATACCTAATGTCCAACAATCTGACATCACAGATTATCTTAACACTTCTAACCAAATAACCCAAGAAGAAAATTACTCCCCTAACATCTTGCCTCAGCTAGAAGAAGTAAAACCGAAAAATATCATTGATAACGTTTTTGAAATGAGAGAACAATTACAATCTTCTGAGTCAAGCGCAATTAGACAGCCAATTTCTTTTTCTTCGCGACCCGTCATAACTCGAAAAATTAGTAGCATCATCAGCATGTTCGATTTAAATAAGACCCAGTATCAAAAGCTCAATGCTAATAATTCAAAGATAACTAAAGCACACACTGCCTTCTTACAAGCTAGACAAGATTACAGTCAGCAAATGAGCGAAATCATTCAATTGCAACTAGCTTGCGCCCAAAACTTGCTTAACGACGAATCTTAATATCTCATACCAATTCTCTCTAAACTTTCTCTTCCTTCGCGGTTCGTTTAAAGATTATCATGTGCATCTCCCAGAGAATTGGTATTACTCTCTTACTCTGTGCCCTCTGCGCCTCTGCGGTTCGTTAACAGAGTCTACACCCTTCAACTTTAATCATCCATTGTTTGTAATCCGAGGGATAACTACCGTGACAACCGTAGATACGGTACTAAGTAAACACGATAATGGTCTTAACTTCTCCGCTTGGTCTCATAACAAAAACCAGGTTTGGAAAGGTTCTTTAGAAACTGTATCTTTCGAAAAACAAACCATCAAAGATAAATTGATGGTGTTAAATAAACCCTGCTACATCGTGAAAGTTGCCGGAAAAATCGGTGTCACTAATGAGGGTTATTTATCCCCTGGTGATAATGGCACAACAGCACAAGTAGAACTGCTAACATTTGCAGCACCAATCCGCATTCAACAATTTGGAGATCCCAATTTTCTCTCCTCTCATGGAGTGAAATATGCCTACGTTACCGGCGCAATGGCTGGCGGAATTGCTTCCGAAGAAATGGTCATTGCACTCGGAAAAGAGCAAATTTTAAGTTCTTTTGGTGCAGGTGGTTTAACTCCAGAACGTTTGGAAGCAGCCATAAATCGCATTCAACAAGCCTTACCTCAAGGGCCCTACGCATTTAATCTAATCCACAGCCCCAACGAACCTGCGACTGAACGCCGGGCTGTAGATTTATATCTCAAATATCAAGTGAGAACAGTAGAAGCCTCTGCATTTCTCGACTTGACCCCCAACATTGTTTATTACCGTGTTGCTGGATTGGCATTAAATAGCGCCAATCAAATTGAAATCAAAAATAAAATCATTGCCAAAATTTCTCGCCGAGAAGTTGCGACTAAATTTCTGCAACCAGCACCAGCCAGAATAGTCAAAGAACTTCTTGAACAAGGGTTAATTACTGAGTTACAAGCAACCCTTGCAGCCAAAGTTCCAATGGCTGATGATATTACCGTCGAGGCTGATTCTGGAGGACATACAGATAATCGTCCTCTGGTTTGTGTGTTACCTTCTATTATTGCCTTGCGGGATGAAATTCAAGCACAATATCATTACCAAACACCGATTAGAATTGGTGTAGCAGGGGGAATTGGCACACCACAATCAGCATTAGCAGCTTTCATGATGGGTGCTGCTTATATAATGACTGGCTCAATCAATCAGTCATGTGTTGAATCTGGGGCTTGTGAACATACCAAAAAGTTATTAGCCCAAGCAGAAATGGCTGATATGATTATGGCCCCAGCAGCAGATATGTTTGAAATGGGAGTCAAATTGCAAGTTCTCAAACGGGGTACAATGTTCCCCATGCGAGCGCAGAAATTATTTGAACTCTACCGCGCTTATGATTCCATTGAAAGCATCCCCCTTGCAGAAAGAGAGAAATTAGAAAAACAAGTTTTTCGCAAAACTATTGCCGAAGTATGGGAAGGAACTGCGGCTTATTTGTCCCAAAAGAATCCTGAGAAACTTGGGAAAGCAGTCAATAATCCTAAACTGAAAATGGCGTTGATTTTCCGCTGGTATTTAGGATTATCTTCTCGCTGGTCTAGTTCTGGTGAAAAAGGTAGAGAAGTCGATTATCAAATTTGGTGTGGCCCGGCAATGGGCGGTTTCAATGACTGGGTACGCGGTTCTTACCTGTCTGAACCAAATAATCGTGGTGTAGTTGATGTTGCTAATCAAATTATGACTGGTGCAGCCTTTTTGTACCGTGTCCAAAATTTGAAAATTCAAGGGCTGCAAGCTTCCGATTATTACAGTCAGTATCACCCTGTTCGTTCTACATCATTGTTGGAGATTTAAAAATGACTATAAAACAGTCTTTCACAGCAGAAGATATTCAAATATTTTTGGTATCTAACTTAGCTAAGTTGCTAGAAGTAGCAACTGATGAAATAGATGTCAAAGAACATTTAGAAAACTATGGGTTGGATTCAGCCCAAGCAATGATTCTAGTAAGTAACTTAGAAAAGTTGCTCGGATTTCAACCCTCTCCATTGCTTCTGTGGCATTACCCAAATATTGAAGCTCTTTCACAGCGTTTAGCTGAAGAAGTGCAAGAAGGTTCACCGATTCAAGAAACAGGGGCAGCATCCTCTAATGCCAACGCTGCACCCTCTGTTCTAGATTTAGGTGCTGAGGCTGTTCTTGACCCCACCATCCATCCCGGCGCTGCATCTAATGTAGCTATAGGTGAACCCAAGAACATCTTTTTAACTGGAGGAACAGGCTTTTTAGGAGCTTTTATCATCCGGGAATTGCTACAAGAAACTAATGCGGATATCTATTGCTTAGTACGTGCTGCTAATGCCGAAGAAGGCAAAAGCAAACTCCAAAAGAATCTGGAACAGTATGCAATTTGGCAGGAAGAATTTACCTCCAGAATTATTCCGATTGTCGGCGATTTATCTCAACCATTGTTAGGTATTGGTTCGGAAAAGTTTCAAGTCTTAGCTGGCAATATTGATACCATCTATCATAGTGCTGCTTTGTTGAATTATGTTTTTCCATACTCAGCACTGAAAACAGCCAATGTTTTAGGCACTCAAGAAGTTTTGAGATTAGCTTGTCAAATTAAAGTCAAGCCTGTACATTACGTTTCCAGTGTTGCTGTTTTTGAATCCACTGCTTATGCTGGCAAGGTTGTCAAAGAGCAGGATGAATTCAATCATTGGGAAGGCATTTATCTTGGTTACTCACAAACAAAATGGGTAGCTGAAAAGTTAGTCAAAATTGCCCGTGACCGTGGACTTCCTGTAACTATTCACAGACCACCACTGATTTCAGGTGATAGCAAAACAGGCATTTGTAACACACATGACTTTATCAACTTGATGACCAAGGGCTGTCTACAAATGGGATATTTCCCTGATGTAGATTATATGTTGGATATGTCACCTGTGGATTATGTAAGTAAAGCCATTGTTTATCTATCACGCCAAAAAGAATCCATAGGTAAAGCTTTCAATTTACAACATCCCCAACCTGCTGCTTTAAAAATGCTAGTTGAGTGGATACGCTCTTTTGGTTATTCAGTTGAAATGATTCCCTATGAAAAATGGCAATCAGAGTTAATCAATAATGTCACTTCTTCTGACAATCCTTTATACACTCTGCGACCATTTTTACTGGAACGTTGGTCTGATGAACAACTGACTATTCCTGATTTGTATTTACAAGCTAGAAGACCCCATATTAGCTGCCAAGATACTCTTCATGCATTGGCAGGTAGTTCTATTGCTTGTCCTCCCATTGACTCTCAATTGTTTATGACTTATACTGCCTACTTGATTCAAAGCGGCTTCTTAAATATCGCTTAGTAATTCACAACTTGCGTAGGATGTGTTAGGAGCGTAACGCACCGTCCCGGATAGTTTCGGTGCGTTACGGAAGCCGTAACACAGCCTACAAAATAATTTTATTTACTCCATGTTTTTTAAAACTCAGTACTACTGAACAGCCAATATTTCAGATGCCAGCAACAACTCATACACTAACAGCGGCAATCTAATTGCCCTGTTTTTTTATGCTCAATCATGTAAATTTTTAGTATTCACCCCTTGACAGAAGCAATTGAGGATAGAATGGTTAATGTCGGGCATAAAAGTTTGATTTTACCCGCTGGCTTTTGTGAGTGATCAAAAGCCAAATGCTAGCAGTCTGAAATAACCGAACTCCTTTAAGTCCTAACTTCTTCGATGCATAAGTCCTAAATTTGCGTTTGGACTGCTATATGTATCCAATGCATTACATAAGCATTTGAAAGGGTAATAACTCAAGATATTTCTTGTAGGTTGAGATATTACGCGTACTTAATTGTAGAGCGAGAATCACTGTAAATGCAACGCAGCTTCATCAAATTGAATTCACCAATATTCTTAAATGAACACAACACATCAAAGACAGAGCAAACAAACTGCTCTTATTACCGGGGCAGCCGGTGGAATTGGCTACGAATTAGCATGTATTTTTGCTGCTCATGATTACAATTTGGTATTAGTAGACAGGAACGGGCCAAAGCTTGTAGAAATTGCAGTTCAATTCCAAAAAAAGTTTGGAATTTTTGTCAAAACTATTGTTAAGGATTTATCTATATCAACTGCTCCTGAAGAAATTTTCACGGAGTTGCAAAAAGCCGATATTAATGTTGATGTGCTGGTAAATAATGCTGGATTTGGTATCTATGGATTATTTCACGAAACAGACCTAGCTACTGAATTGGAAATGCTACAGGTAAATTTGGTGTGTCTGACCCATTTAACTAAGCTATTCGTGAAGCACATGGTCAAGCAAGGTGAAGGTAAGATATTAAACGTCGCCTCGGCTGCTGCCTTTCAACCTGGGCCTTTGATGGCGGTTTATTTTGCTACTAAAGCTTATATCTTATCTTTTTCGGAAGCGATCGCTAATGAATTAGAAGGTACTGGTGTCACTGTGACAGTTCTTTGCCCAGGCTCAACCGCATCTGCCTTTCATGAAAGAACGGGAATGGCTGACTCTAAGTTGCTCAAGGGTAAGAGGATGATGGATGCACGAACAGTAGCTGAAGTTGGTTTTCGTGCCTTAATGAAGGGTCAAACCATTGTCATTCCTGGTTTACTCAATGCAATACTTGCAAAAAGCGTCAGATTTGTACCTAGAAACTTAGTGACAAAAATTGTGCGAAATATGCAGGAGGATAAGTAAGCTGGTTGTCATTTGTCATTAGTCATTGGTCATTTGTCCGCAATATCTCTCTTGTTTCACCCAGGAGATGAGCTTAGTCAACATCAGTATTGCCAACACTTCAAATCCCAGCCAAAATTCTCTACCGCAACAGCAGCAACATAATTGTTAGCGGGTACTAGTTCAAAAAGACTCCAGTCTTCAGTTATCTCTAACTTGGCTGGTTCTGTGGGAGTCAGCGATACTTCAACTTGCTCTAACTGGGATAGTCCGTCTCCAGTTGCTTTTAAATAAGCTTCCTTACAAGTCCAATAACGGAAAAATATCTCCTGCTGTTGGTTGGGAGATAGCGATCGCAACATCTCATATTCTCTCGGTAAAAAGAACCGTTTGGCAAGAGCTTCAATATCAGACATCGGGCGAATATATTCTAGGTCTACACCAATTGGGCGAGTACAATTCACCGCACACAAACCCAACCCTTGGGAGTGAGACAAGTTAAACTCCAGTCCACTATCAGCAAATTTATCTGCTAATACTGGTTTGCCACGCTGCTGATAATTAAACTGAACTTGTAAAGGCTGGATACCCAAATAGCTACCTAATATAGTTCGCAGAATACCACGACCAGCGATAAAACGCTGCCGATGTTCCTGAAAATAGAACCGTTCAGCACGAGCCGTTTCGTCACTGGAAAGAGTTGCTGCTAAACTTTGCAGTTTTGTTTCCGGTTGGTCAAGGTCTATGCACCAGACATGAATCTCATCCGGTAGCAAAGTTAAAGCTGTCGGTGCAGGTAGCCAAATATCATTAGAAGCGGTCATTGAGTTAAAAAGTCAAGGGAGTTGTACTTTAATAGTTTGTTTAATTACGACGATTATTATGGGTGGATCTGGTTTAACGCTTTAGCATTACTATATACAACTACGCGTGTTTTTCCTAGAATCTGCCATAGGTATTGTTAGATATTAACTCTAGCTGTAAACATAAATACAGGTAGCCGCGATCGCTTTTGCCAGCTAAATATTATAATTTATTACTCTAGATGTACGCTCCTCAACTACACGTTAAATCCCCTGAGAGAGAATACTTTAAAATTATTGACAGAGAATCGCAAATTTTATTTTGGCTACAACATTAGCTATTACAGTATTGCTCAAAGGGACTACAACCAATGTCTGCAAGTGTTCTGAAGTAGATATCTCTTTAGTAGTAAATAATTTTTTTCAGAAAGTGTTAAATCTGGAACAAAAAACCCTTGCCAAAGCTTGTTAAAAACCTATTACAAGTACTTTTTTGTAGAACATAGTGAGGATGAATGATTATAAATTTGGAGTACTTTGCCTTCTTTATATTGCTACTAGCAGCGCTGCTATTAGCAATTAGGCAAATGAGCGTTGCTTTGGATGAGTTAGATATTGCGCGTTTTACTCTCTGGACAGGTATTGCTTCTGTTCTTGCTGGTTTACCAATGATATTGTGGTAGCATTCTGGGTCAATGCCATCCTCTCTATTTTGGGCTTCCAAGCAATACGACTCGATCTGTCGAGTATCCTAGCAACTAGAATATCGTCTCCCTTATTACTCTGTTCGCTGTTGCTCTAACCATTGTAAAACCCGATTCCATGCCCACCAAAGATCAGAATCCTTTACTTGACGCTGACACTCTTTACTACTCAAATAGCCAACATGACCGCCGTATTGAGTGAGTAACAAATCTATTGCGGAATTGCGATCGCACGCTTCTTCTAATTCCGGTATGATACTTGGGTCAAAAAGTGGGTCATCGGCAGCATATAAAATCAAAGTCGGTTTTGAGATTTGCGGCAATATTTGTAAAGCACTACTAGCTTGGTAATATGCTTCCACAGAAGGAAAACCTAGTTGCTTAATTACAAGTTCATTGTCAAAACCCCAAATGCTATTCGCCCGTTCAATCGCTTCTGGGTCAAGGCTTCCAGGATGGGCATCATGAATCCGCCACGCCAGTTTTTTTAAATTTTGGGCAATCCCTGCTTCCAAATATCTGCCAAAGGGCTTTGTAACCAGATAAGATAGCGATCGCTGTGAATCCAAACTTGGACAAATCACCATACCACCGCCAATATCGCTATTTTCTAGCCCTAAATCTCCATACTCCCTAATCACCTCACCAGCCACCTTCACTGCCCATAGCGCCAATTGTCCTCCTAAAGAAAACCCTGTAAACCAAAATTTTCCCGGACATCCCATTGCCTTAGCAGCGGCGGCGATACGAACAAAATCTTCCCCCTCATACAAACCATCAGAGGTGAGAGTCGGCGATAATTCGGCAGTTCTCCCGTGGGCACGCCAATCAAATAACACCACAGCATATCCTTGAGCATAGGCTTTACGTCCTAGCACTCTCAAAAACCATTCTGTTTTTAATTCTCCGGTAATGCCATAAGTACCGATAATCGTGCTGTGAGCATTTTCCGGGATAGCAACCAAGCCAAAAATTGGCACACGTTGGGCACCAACAAAGATTTTCTCGTGATAAGACGGTTCTGGGTCTTTAGTAGTACTTTGCCAGTTACGTTTTCCCCACAAAGCGGTGTATACAGTCATCATTACACCGTTTTGTAAAAACCAAGACGGATTGTAGGGGGGAGTATAACACATCATAGACTATAAGATTTCATGTAATTGAGTCTTGATTTCACAGTCATTTAATCTTAATATTTATGTAAGATTTAAAAACTTTTTTAGAATCGATTCCAAAATCTTTGTATCTATCAAAGGTTGTTAATTATCCTTAATAAGTAGTAATAATTTTTTAAGAATGCCGAGGATTCTTGTCATAGACGATGACCCAGCGATTTCAGAACTAGTTGCCGTCAACTTGGAAATGGCTGGCTACGATGTTAGTCAAGCTGAAGACGGCATCAAAGGTCAAGCGCTGGCTCTCCAGCTACAACCAGACTTGATCATGCTCGATTTAATGTTGCCCAGAGTAGATGGGTTCACCGTTTGCCAACGCCTGCGCCGCGACGATCGCACCTCTGAGATTCCCGTGTTAATGTTGACGGCTTTGAGCCAAACTCAGGACAAGGTGGAAGGCTTTAATGCTGGCGCAGATGACTACCTCACCAAACCTTTTGAAGTTGAAGAACTGCTGGCGCGGGTGCGGGCACTTTTGCGGCGGACTGACCGGATTCCCCAAGCCGCAAAGCATAGTGAGATTCTCAACTATGGCTCATTGACCCTGGTTCCCGAAAGATTTGAGGCAATATGGTTCAATGAGACGGTGAAATTGACTCACTTGGAATTTGAGCTACTTCACTGCTTGCTGCAACGCCACGGTCAAACAGTTTCTCCCAGCGAAATCCTCAGAGAAGTTTGGGGCTACGATCCTGATGATGACATAGAAACGATTCGAGTCCATATTCGCCACTTGAGAACCAAGCTAGAACCCGATCCTCGTCATCCCCGCTATATCAAAACAGTCTATGGTGCTGGATACTGTCTTGAATTACCCGGTATACCTCCATCTTCTAATGAAGGGGCTTCGGTAACAGTTGTTGAATAAAATCACGCTAAATTACCTTATCTAAGCTATCACTTAGGCAATAACTCCCTGTAACTCTTATTCCTTACCGCTTAGTTAAGGTTATTGGTAGGATTTAGTAGTATGTAGAGATGTTGCAATACAACGTCTCTACAAGCGCATCCGTAAGATTTTAATAAAAGCATTTTTTGTCAATGAGTTAAAATACTCAAATTAAGCTTAGTGAAAATGATAATCGTGTGATGGATAGGAAGAGGATGTGATTTTCAGTCACACTTCTCTGGCTCTTTTTGATTATCATTATTTTCAAAGTCTTTGACAGCTTAAATATTATATGAAAAAGTTCTGAAAAAGTATTGTAACGACAGAATAACTTTGTCAAAAATAAGCTTCATTCTCCGGTAAATTCAATTATCAAACTGAAACACGTGAAAAATTGGAGTTAATAAGAATGCGCTTTTTTATAAAAGGTTATTTGGTGAGTATGTTGGCTGGAGTCATAAGCTTAGTGGCGAACCAAGCTTTGGCAGTAACGGGGCCAGGAGCTACTATGAAGAATTCTTTTCCTAAAGACAATTCATGTTTAAGCACTTCGAGTTATGGGGGAATTATTAATAACTGTAGTTACAGTGTTCAAGCCGTAGGAACTCTGCAACTGTCAACAGGTTCTCACCCAACGTCAATCTCTATTTATGGGAATAATAGCTCGTGTCAAACACTTTCGATTAATGGTGTTGGAAACGCAGCCTTCGTTGGTCCTATAATTTATACTACTTCTGGGCCAAAAGTTTGGCAAACCCTGAACCTTGGCAACCTTTATGTCTATGAGGGCACAGGTCCAATCTTTTCGTGTTCGCTCGAAGCTGGTGGGATTATAGGCAATTTTACAGCACAGTAAGGTTCGCGAAAGCATTTGAAGTTTTTGCCTACATAATATACGCATGATTGAAAGCTGTTGGGCAGTGGCAGTCATTGATGAGGGGTAATTGGACTTTAATTTCTTAAATTGTAGTGCGATCGCGCTGTGTTGAAACAGCGCGGTCTTGTTTCTACTTATTCCCGCACAATAAACCAAACCGAACTAACCCGCGCTCATAACCGCGACGCATCAATCCCAGCGATAATGCTCCTTGAATGGTAGTCCAACCGGCATTGAGTAAGCCCCAAAGTGCTTGGGGAGTAAATGCCGAATCAATGACTACATTCCAAAAGGGGGCGACGGCGGTTGACCAATCGGCGGTGCGAATATTGTTTAATGGAAGTTGACGTGCGATCGCTTCATACTCTGGTAAAGAAATCACATAAGGCAAACAATACACCCGATAAATATCCTGCAAATGCTTTTCCTCATCCGCCGTCAGTGGTAAGTTATCAGTCGGTCGATGACACCAAGTCACCATAATTAACTTCCCACCAGGTTTCAATACCCGATAACATTCCTGGAGAAACTTAGTTTTATCTGGCATGTGTTCGCCGCTTTCTAGCGACCAAACCAAATCAAAAGAATTATCAGCAAAGGGCATTGCTTGAGCATTGGCGACCTGAAACTGAGTTCTCAGACCCAAATTCGCTTCTGTTGCGCGTTCCGTTGCTCTCGCAGCTTGCACAGGACTCAAAGTAATTCCTGTAGCTTTAGCATTAAACTTTTCTGCCAGGTATAAAGAACTGCCACCAATGCCACAACCCACATCGAGGATATTTTCTGCTGCTTGTACCCCCGCCCAATTGAGCAGTTCCTCGATTAAATCAATTTGAGCTTGACGGCGGTCTTTTTTCTGGCTGCCATCGACACCATAGTAGCCGTGGTGCATGTGTTCGCCCCAAATCTGTTCCCACAGACCAGAGGAAGCATCGTAGAACTGCTGAATTTGCTGGTAAAGTGTTGCACTCATGAAAAAAGTAGTATTGAGACGAAGTAGAATTCAAAAAAACATACAGGTAGAAATTATAATAAATGCTCATTTAATGCTCAAATACTATAATTTAAGTAATAAATTACCATTGATAGATATAAATTATTACTAATTGTCAATGCTCAATATATGCTCACACACTACTCATCTCGTATAAACTCCAAGTAATACTTCAAGTCTATCTCATACCTTACCATACAAGGATTCTAGCCATTTTTAGTGCTATGGCACTTATTTTTAACTCCGAGTAGATTTCATTATTCCCTTGCCAGTACTAGGTTATGGAGCATTTTAGGCATTAATCAAAGTATCGTGAGAGTCATTATCACTTGCAATTGAGAATGAGTAGAAAAGTAGTACAAAAATATTATTTTTATTTCTATCCTTTATCTTCTGAAAACTCCAAGTACTACTCCAAGTATTTTGAAAATATGCACAAAAAAAGGACTCTATTTAGAGTCCTTGCTATTAACTAAGCTTTTGAGTTATCTATTCCCCCAACAAATACATCACCTCTTCTAGCTTTTGTTTAGCTATGTAGAGATTGAGAAGCTTTTGTTGTTCCCATGACAATGGAGAATGAAAACGTCTACCTTCCATCGTGATTTTGATAAGCGCTGCTTGTTCATCAGTTGGAGAATTCATTTGATCGAGTGCAGCACCGATATTTTGGAAAGCTTCAAAACTTAGGGACTTCCAAAGAATAAATTATTCCAAGAAAAACAAGAAATATGTTTT
>NZ_JABXKN010000044.1:0-25146 GCF_017115065.1 Nostoc sp. JL23 | reverse complement strand
TTTTACTCCAGCTTTTTATTATCCCATGTTATTTATATTAAGGATGAGTCTATTAGACTTCCTCCCCAATGCATCGGTGAGGGTTGGGGTGGAATCAAAACTGTACTGAAATTGTTCCTAGAACAGTCAGTGGTGTTCCAGGAAGTAGATAGTAGCCATGAGAATCGTAATAATTGGTATCAAAAAGATTCTTGAAGTTAAGACCCACTCGCCAATTTTCATTTCTATAGAAAATAGAGGCATCAGTTCTGACGTAGGAGGGAAGGACAACTCCATTGTTTGGTAGTAAAGCTTGGCGATCGCCAACAAAAAACAGTCCTCCACCAAATCCCAATCCTTTGAAGGAACCACTTTGAAATTCATAGCTTGTCCACAAGCTAGCGCTATTTCGTGGCGCACCAACCAATCTGTCACCCACAGGTAGGCTATTATCCTCGCTGACATAGGTATCGTTATGGGCAAAGGATGCAATTACATTCCACCCAGGTAAAATTCGCCCAGAAATATCGAATTCAATACCTCGACTCTTGACTTCTCCAGCTGCAATTGAGTAATCAGTATTATTTGGATCGGTTGTAGCTACGTTGTTTTTTGTAATCTCGTATGCTGCAAGTGTTGCCGAAAGCTTACCATCCAACAACTCGGTTTTAATTCCGGCTTCATACTGGGTTCCACGAGCAGGTTCTAACGCTTGCCCGGTAACTGTTCTGTTATTGTTGGGTACAAAAGACTCGCTATAACTAGCGTATAGGGAGATTGGTTCTATGGGTTGATAAACCAGTCCCACGCGGGGTGAAAAAGCGTCATCGTAAAACTCATTTTCAGAAGTTAATTCACGATTGTTGTTATAGTCTATTCCTCTATCTTTATAGTTGATAAAATCCAACCTGCCACCGACCAGTAACTTTAAATTCGGAAGCAATGTTACTTGGTCTTGTAAGTAAACACCGACAGTATTTTGTTTACTCTCATAATTTTCATTCGTATTGAAACTGGTTGGCAATGTCGCACCATAAACTGGATTGAAAATATCAATGCCGGGAGCAGGAGTCCGAATATAATCATTACCATATAGCTTCCAAGCGAACTCTACACCTAGCAGCAACTGATGATTGATAAAACCAGTTTTGAACTTACTCACTAGTTCATTTTGTAGAGCAAATGATTTATAGTAATCAAGACCGGCTGCAAATGTTCGTGATATTGTCCGACCATCCTCTTCAAGTGAGTCTGGTCGAATAGCTTCATAATCCGCATGATAGAGGTTAGTTAAAAAGGCACTACGCAGCTGTAGATTATCATTAAAGCGATGCTCTAAAGTAAAGCTAGCTGCATCTGATTTATAGTTATATTCGCTGGTATTTGGTTCTCCTAAAAAACGACTGATGGGAAGGTTAAAAGATTCACGAATAGGTAGCAAACCATCATATAAAGTCCGGTTAACAGTATTATGCTCGTATTCCAAAGTCAAAGTTGTAGCATCGCTCAGTTTTAAAGACAATACAGGCGCTATTGAGAAACCTTCACTATGAACAAAATCAACAAAACTACCGGAATTTTCATAGGCAACATTTAAGCGATACAACGCATTTTTATCAGGGGTAAGTGGCCCAGAAATGTCAATTGAGGGACGATAGAAATCATAATTTCCGACTGTCAATTCACTTGCATAATAAGGAGTTGCGAGCGGTTGTTTGGTGACATAATTGACGACACCACCCGGTTCAAACTGACCATATAGTACTGAAGCCGGACCTTTAAGGACTTCGATTCGTTCAACGCTGATCGGATTGATATAGTTATCTTGAACTGCGAAACCATTTCTCAGGTTATTGTATGTTGCAAGTCCTCGGATGATGTAGTTGTCAGTAAGGTTAGAAAACGATCCTTGCACTGCCACGCCACTGACATTCCGTACAGCATCGCTAATCCGGGTGATTTGCTGATCCTTGATGACTTGTTGAGGAATAACTTGAATTGACTGGGGAATGTCACGTTGAGGAGTATCAGTTTTAGTTGCAGTTGTGCTATCTGGTACACTATATCCGTCTTGTTCACCCGTTACGACCAACTCAATCGGTTCATCACTAGATGTAGATGGTTTTGGCTGTGTTTGATTTCCTGGCTTCTGTTGTTCAGCAGTTGGTGGGGTTTGCGGTTGTTGCTGTGACGTCGTGGAAGGTGCAGTACTCGCAACGCTGAAGATCAGACCTTCTTCTGGACTATCAAACAACTCGACAGTTGGTACACTTGCCTCACCCGTTACTGTCACTCGGATAGTATTGGTATCAAAATTGGTGACTATTATCTGTGTAACACCCGCAATTGGTTTTTCAGAGCGGAATGTGAATGCTTCGCCCGATGGTAGGCGCAGTTGAGCATTGGGAATGTCAGTGATGAAGTTGCTACCAGCACTGCGATTGACTAGTTGCAACTGTTCCCCTTTGCTAGTCTGTAAAATAATCTCCAGACCTTTGGCAGTGGGATTTGCCTTAACTGAGGTAACTTGCACAACTTCAGTTTGTGGCGTGTTTGGTGCTGGCGACTGTACCAGTAACATTTCGGCGCTGCTAATAGCGAGTTTTACCTCACTTAGTTGCTTAATCTTGCGAGTTACTTCATCTGGTTTAGCAGCTTCTTGCACTATTTTCGCAGGGCGAAGCCGATTAACCAATGAATCAGATATGGGAATATCTTGCGCTTTCGCAGGCTGAACCACCAAAACTGTTAAAAGTATCGACAGCCACTCCAGTCTGCAACTGAAGATTTTAAATATTCGCTTGCTCATTTATCTCCCCACACACCTTAGTATCCCAGATTACACCAATCTTTATTTAGGATTTATTATCAATAGCATAGGGGAATTTGTAGCGAAAAATCCTATCAACGTATATGCCGAAACGGATTTTTTTAGGTGTTTTTGGCAACAATAAATCTATCTAAGTATTGACTTGGTTGGATGCCAAAGCGCTTTTTAAAAGCCACAGCGAAGCGACTAGGACATTCGTAACCCACGATCTTAGCTATCTGTTTTATGGTCATTTGTTGACTCATAAGTAGTTTTCTGGCTTTCTCCATCCGGTGAATATACAAATAGCCAAATACTGTTGTGTTAAAAACCTGACGGAACCCGATTTTGAGCTTGTAATCGTTTAAACCTACTTGTCGCGCCAATTCTAGCAACGAGGGGGGATTGTCAAAATCGCGGATTAAAATTTCTCTGGCGTGGTAAAGTCGGTTAATATCATCTCCTCGTAAAATGTGCGATCGCATCAGTTCCCGTTCCCCTGCTGTATCGGGTTCCAACTTCAGCGCCATTAATTCTAAGCATTTTGCTTGCAAGTAAATATCTTTAATCAAACCGTGGAAAGGACAATTAACTATTTGATGCAAAATAATTTGCATTTCAGGTGTAGTTTGCCCGATACGAAAGTAGTTAAGAAAAGATATATTGTCAGTTTCTAGATACAACTGGAGTGATTTGGGTAGAAAGTCTAAGCCACTAACTTCATGTCTGCAAAAAAATTGTTGAGGGTTGATTCCCACTTCTACGTGCAGAATGTGTTGATCTGCGCGTAAATAAGCTCCATTACCAGGAATCTCCTCATCTAAATCAAAATATGTTGCCGTAGAATTATGTCCAACAGGTATTATTTCTGACGTATAATTACTGATAATTGCAAAACTAAATGCCATGAAGGGAAGATTATAGAAATTTGTCTCAAGAATTAAATCCTCAGCTAAGTCGAATTGTGACACTAGCAAGTTAATACCTGTGGGGAAAGCTATGACGTTTTCGTAACCCCGACTTTGCTGTTTTGGATCGTCCAACACTGCTTGATATCCAGTGTTATATGAGTTGATTTTTGTAGCTTCAGAGGTTGGAGTAGTATTTTGCTGTTGTCGATAAGCTTCTCTAGCTGAAAGAAACAGGGTCATTTCCGTGGCTTATTAATATTTTATTCTAATTATTATATGGTGAACGCTTGGTTTACTAGTTATAGAAGCTTAAACCAGAGAGATTCTAGCTGCTATTTGGTAAGCATTGGGATTAATGCTAAATTTGCGTCGAAAAGGCGTAAATGCCATATCGGGGTCTTGTTTAAAACCTTGCGCTCCACTATGTTAGATTCAAGCTACAACTCCTGCCGATTAGGAATCAGGTAATGGCTGCTTCTGTGGAACATGGCTTAAATAATAGCGCTTTTATCCCTCCCTTAGAAAGTGGCGATCGCTTAACTCGCCACGAATTCGAGCGTCGTTATACAGCAATGCCCGATAAAAAAGCAGAATTAATTGAAGGAGTCGTCTACGTGGCATCACCTCTGCGTTTTAGAAGTCATGGCCAACCTCATGGACAGTTAATTACCTGGTTGGGAGTTTATCAAGTTTCCACTCCAGGCATAGCGTTAGGCGACAATGCTACCGTGCGCTTAGATTTAGATAATGAACCACAACCTGATGTTTTGTTGTTGATAGATAAACCAACCAGAGGACAGGCGCAAATCAGTGAAGATGATTACGTAGAAGGCGCACCGGAATTAGTAGCAGAAGTAGCAGCTAGTAGTGCATCTATTGATTTGTACGACAAAAAACGCGTTTACCGTCGCAACGGAGTACAGGAATATATCGTCTGGCAAACTTTAGAGAATAAACTCGACTGGTTCTGCTTGCAAAATGGTGAATATTTGCCACTCGTTGCAGATGCAGATGGTGTGATTAAAAGTAAAGTATTTCCAGGTTTGTGGTTAGCTGTCACCTCACTAATCACAGGAGATATGACGAAAGTTTTAGCAGTACTGCAACAAGGGTTAAATTCAAAAGAACACGCTGACTTTGTTGAGGGTTTAACTTAGCAAAACTTAAAAATAATGTCTTGAAAAATACAAATTATTAATGTAAAACGTGATATTAGGAGCCGGGAAAGTTTTCCCTTTTTTACACAGTCTCCCTGGGGAAGTTAGTTAACAGCATTTTTGGTGTGAGGTAATTCTAGAGAGTCCCGGCTATTAGGGGGAAGGTATTTGGCGAAAGTCTTTGAAAACAGCTTAATGCTCAATTCTGAAAAATTGGGAAAGTTTGTTGTCAGCGATTTATAAACGACACAGTTATGACCACAACTCTAGGAAGAAGCGAAAGCGGCAACCTGTGGGATCGTTTTTGTCAATGGATTACTAGCACCGACAATCGGCTTTACATTGGCTGGTTCGGCGTTTTAATGATTCCTACCCTATTGACCGCTACCATCTGTTTCATTATTGCCTTTATTGCTGCACCACCCGTTGATATTGACGGCATCCGGGAGCCAGTTTCTGGTTCTTTATTATACGGCAATAACATTATCACTGGTGCTGTTGTACCCACATCTAATGCAATTGGTTTGCACTTCTACCCAATTTGGGAAGCTGCTTCAATGGATGAATGGCTCTACAACGGCGGTCCTTATCAGCTCATTGTCTTGCACTTCTTGATAGGTATTTTCTGTTGGCTCGGTCGGCAATGGGAGTTAAGCTATCGTCTGGGGATGCGTCCCTGGATTTGCCTTGCTTACTCTGCTCCCGTAGCTGCTGCGACTTCTGTTTTCCTCATTTATCCAATTGGTCAAGGTAGCTTTTCTGACGGGATGCCTCTGGGAATTAGCGGCACGTTTAACTTCATGCTTGTGTTCCAAGCCGAGCATAATATCCTCATGCACCCATTCCACCAACTGGGCGTAGCTGGGGTGTTCGGTGGTGCGCTGTTCTGTGCGATGCACGGTTCTTTGGTGACTTCCTCTTTAGTTAGGGAAACCACTGAAAGTGAATCTCAAAACTACGGTTACAAGTTTGGTCAAGAACAAGAAACCTATAGCATCGTAGCGGCTCATGGTTACTTTGGACGGTTAATCTGGCAATATGCCAGCTTTAACAACTCGCGTTCTTTGCACTTTTTCTTGGCTGCTTGGCCTGTAGTTGGTATCTGGTTGACGGCATTGGGAATCAGTACAATGGCGTTCAACCTCAACGGGTTTAACTTTAACCAATCAATTCTTGATTCCAAAGGTCGTGTAGTTAATACATGGGCAGATGTGCTAAACCGCGCCAATTTGGGTATAGAAGTGATGCACGAGCGCAATGCTCACAACTTCCCCTTGGATTTGGCGGCGGGTGAGGCAGTACCTGTGGCAACGATGTCTACGACGGGCGTGGCTGCGGCACCTGTAATTCACGGTTAATTGTAAGTTAAAATTCACTGCGCTCTCTGTCTAGAGGGCGCTTTTTTCATGCATGAAGCTATAGTTATACAAATATTTACATAGATAAAATATTAAAAAAATATCTGGTGTATTTGGGTACAATTACTAAATTGTTACTCATTTATATTAGTAAATGCATTGGTATAAATAAAAATAATTATCAAAACTGGGAGTAGTGAGTAAACTAACTACTGAAGGTTATCCCAGGAGTTTACATACATTGTGTTTCCCCAGACTACACATATCAGATTTTAGTTTTTGTCTCAATTCAATATAAAATCTAAAACTTAAAATCCAAAATCAACATGGCAGACCTAACTCCTAATTCTAGTTTTAGTTTGACACTGCGCTTGCAGATTCCCAATCGTGTAGGGATGTTAGCGTCGGTAACACAGGCGATCGCAACCACTGGCGGTAATCTCGGTCAAATTGATTTAATTGAGCAAACCCGCAAAGAGTCCACCCGCGATCTGACTGTGGATGCTGCTAGTACTGAACACGCTGAAACCATTGTGCAAGCAGTCAAAGCCTTGCCGGACATCAAGTTACTCAGTGTTTACGATCGCACCTTTAATTTGCATCGCGGTGGCAAAATCAGCATTACCAGCAGAATTCCCCTGAAGAGTGTTTCCGATTTGGCAATGGCTTACACCCCCGGAGTCGGTCGAATTTGTACAGCGATCGCTCAAGATCCAGAGGAAGTTTACAACTTAACCATCAAACAAAATACTGTTGCCATTGTTACCGATGGTAGTGCCGTTTTAGGTTTGGGAAATCTCGGCCCAGCTGCCGCCCTACCAGTCATGGAAGGCAAAGCGATGCTGTTTAAGGAATTTGCGGGGCTGGATGCTTTTCCTATCTGTCTCGCCACCCAAGATACAGAAGAAATTATCCAGACAGTTAAGAATATTGCTCCGGTGTTTGGGGGCGTGAATTTAGAGGATATTGCTGCACCTCGCTGCTTTGAAATTGAAAAGAGATTACGCCAAGAGTTAGATATCCCCGTTTTTCACGATGACCAGCACGGTACAGCAATTGTCACCTTGGCAGCGTTGTTTAATTCTCTGAAACTGGTACATAAATCCTTAGCAGAAATCAAGATCGTGATTAACGGTGCTGGGGCGGCAGGAGTGGCGATCGCTCGGTTACTCCGCAAAGCTGGGGCAGAAAAAATTTGGATGTGCGACTCTAAAGGGATTATCTCTACCAATCGCACCGATTTGACAGAGGAAAAACTCGAATTTGCGGTCAAAGGTCAGGGTACGTTAGCGGGTGCAATGCAAGGGGCAGATGTGTTTATTGGTGTCAGCGCGCCAGGAGTTTTGACACCAGAAATGGTGCAATCAATGGCGAAAGACGCAATTGTGTTTGCAATGGCAAATCCCGTTCCAGAGATTCAGCCAGAATTAATCAGTAAAGATGTTGCTATCATTGCTACCGGTCGCAGTGATTACCCAAATCAAATCAATAATGTCCTCGCTTTTCCTGGGGTATTCCGTGGTGCTTTAGATTGTCGGGCACAAACAATTACCATCAAAATGTACCTGGAAGCTGCAAGTGCGATCGCCTCCTTAGTCAAGCCTTCAGATTTGAATCGGGAACATATTATTCCTTCAGTCTTTGATGAGCGCGTTGTCACTGCTGTTGCTGCTGCTGTGCAACGTGCCGCGCGTGAAGAAGGTATCGCGCGGAATTAATTAAAAGAGAATTCAGAATACAGAATACAGAATTCAGAATGCTTTTCCATTGGAGATTTAGACCAGTCACTAACTACTAAATTCAAAATTTGGTGCGATGTTTCACCGTTTATTCAGACGCTCCAATTCAATTCTGTAGCTTGCTTTCCTGAAAGGGTATTCTGACTCCTGACTCCTGAATTCTTTCTTATTAACTCAAATAATCACTTTTGTGGGATGGGCGTCTCGCTCATCCCTGAGCTTTTAGGCTGCAATCAATTTGCGCTATGAACTGATGTTAAACAGATGAGAATTAATGCATGATTGGTGATTAGATGAGTTGGGGCTACCAATTTAGGAGCAAAGTAACACATCTAAAACACCATCATGTCAACTGTTTGCAATGAAGTATCAAGTTGGGGACGAGTTTTTACAAGAACTACCACTGATTTTAGCGGGGCCAATCCTCAAACATACTGAGCCAGAATCTGTAACGGTATGGGTCGCACTGAAACAGTCTTGTCAGGTAGAACTTAAGGTTTATGACACAACAAATGATGGTGAAGCACTAGGAAATTGCTTATTAGAGGGAGAACGCTCTACCTTTGCTTTAGGTAAGTATCTTCATATAGTTGCCATCACGGCTCGGTCTACAATTGGACATCGCCTAACTGGAGGTCACATCTATGCATACGACCTCCAGTTTACTGTTGTTGACCAAACCTCCCAAACTTTGCAACAAGCATTATGCTCAAACTCCTCTCCTCCAGTTAGCATCAGCTACTTCGATCATCAAAAACCAACCTTTGCTCTACCGCCAAACCGTTTTCAAGATTTACAAATTGTCCATGCTTCCTGCCGTAAACCTCATGGTCATGGGTTTGATGCACTGCCAATTCTCGATAGTATGATTCAGGCGTCAGCAAATCAGCCCCAACACCGCCCTCATCAGCTGTTCCTCACGGGAGATCAAATTTACGGCGATGATGTAGCAGATCCGTCGTTGTGGGTTGCCACTACTCTTGGTGATGCCCTCTTGGGTTGGGAAGAAAAACTTCCGGTGAATGGAGTGTATTGCACTCCCCAGCAGCTACCCCCTGGAGAGCGGGCTGATGTGGCGACAAATCAAGCTGGTTTGACCGCCGGATTACATAATAAAGCTGAGAAAGTCAACAGTCATCTTTTCAGTTTGGGTGAATATTACGCTACTTATTTACTAGCTTGGTCGCCAGTGTGCTGGCCGATCGCATTTCCCAAAGGACACCAAGTAACACGCGATCGCCATGCTATCAAAGACTGGAATCGCGCAGTCAAGCATTTACGACAATTCATTTATACCCTTTGGAAAGTGCGCCGTGCCCTTGCCAATATCCCCATGTACAGCATCTTTGATGACCATGATGTTAGTGATGACTGGAATTTGAACCAAGCTTGGTGTTTGCGGGTGCTGGGGCGGCCATTAGGGCGAAGAATAGTCCAAAATGCATTGTTAGCCTATACAGTATTTCAAGGATGGGGCAATACACCAGGGCAATTTACAGAAGGAAAACCAGGTGGAAAGCTGTTGGCGGCTGCACAAGCTTGGTCAGCTTCCCAAGGAAAAGATGCAAAGGCTGATGAAGCGATCGCTCGTTATGTAGGTATGCCAGCCAACGATCCCCACACAGACTTACCTATTTTAGTTCGAGACGGTGCAGTATTTATTCTGGATCGGCATCCTGAAGCGCTGACTTGGCACTACATAGTCCGCAGCGATTGCCATGAAGTAATTGTGCTGGATACACGTACATGGCGGGGTTATCCAGCCGATCAAAAACCAATTGCGCCGCCTATGCTGTTGTGTCCCAAAGCCTTTGAGCAACAACTAGTTTTACCTTTACAAGAAATAGATGAACAAACTCAGATTAAAACTACATTTGTGATTGCGCCTACAAATGTATTTGGATTACAAGTGATTGATTGGATTCATCATTGGCACTTAAACCAGGAGAAAGTTTTTTCAACAGATGTTGGAGATGCCTGGAATATTAATGTTGAAGCACTGGCGAAATTCCTAACTACTTTGTTTGAGGAACGTCAACAAGTCGTGATTTTATCAGGGGATATTCACTACAGTTCTGTTGCTCACTTATCTTATGCACGCACCCATTCCAAATTACAATCTGTCTTGGTACAGTTAACCGCTAGTGCATTGAAGAATGAAGAGATTTTGACGCGGCTGATTCATACACGATTGAAAGATTGGCTCCTCCCAGAACAGGTACGACATTGGATAGGCTGGATCAACCCACCCAATATGGTAGAAATTTCCGAGAAACAATTACACCATAATCGTCAGCTGCTGAATGACCCTGACTGGCATTGTGTACTGGAATGGATACCTCGAAACATTGCTCAGACTTCTGACTACACAACAGATATATTATCGTTGATAGCTCCCTGGAAACGAGCCGAAAATGCTAAATGGAAATGGTTGCAACCCCTGATGTTTTGGAAATCTCGTTGGTTTCAAGAGGGACGAGAAGTAGTTGGATTGAATAATTTAGCCCTGGTTCACTTTGAGTTAGCAGATGAGAGTAGTACTTGCAAAGTTATGCAAGATTTGTACTGGTTTTCTTCTTGGTATCCAACCCAAATTGTTTACAGCCGTTTTGAGAGCCAGTTAACGCCCAATCAGTCTTTATTACGATAACCAGCTTTGCTCTGCGAATGAAAATTTTGGTTGTATATGTGGGCACTCTAGATGAAAGAAACTTACTGGAGAGTGATTTCTATGTCTACAACCCCAATTAGTGCAACACTGGCACAAATAGACAG
This sequence comes from Nostoc sp. JL23, assembly GCF_017115065.1. Taxonomy (NCBI): domain Bacteria; kingdom Bacillati; phylum Cyanobacteriota; class Cyanophyceae; order Nostocales; family Nostocaceae; genus Nostoc; species Nostoc sp. JL23. The sequence goes on along the minus strand of NZ_JABXKN010000044.1, from coordinate 14,418 downwards.
AGATGCTGTGTTGCAAGCCATTACCACCATTAAAGAAAAGTTACCATTTTTGGTTGATTTGAGTGCCGACGATCGCAAGACTTTACCCAAGATGGGAGATAAGAGTCGGGCGTTTGTGAGCAAAGCATTAGAGGTAGCGGCGCAGAATCCAGAGTTTTTACCGCGATCGTTTGACTTAGAAGAGATGCGGAAGGATGTGCAATTATTTGAAGCGTTGTATCCGGTGTTGTTGTCGTTGACGCAGTTACAAGAGTTGGTCGATGATACATCTCTTGCAGTCGGTAGCGAAGCTTATGCAGCTGCCTTGCAGGTATACAACTACGCTAAAGCCAGTGGACAGGGCGCGGGTTTAGATGCAGTAGTTGTGGAAATGGGACAACGATTTGCTCGTAAACCTGGAAAATCCAAGTCTCAAAAAGCAGCGTTGTAGAAAATAGTGAACTATTTGCACTTAAAATGTGCAACGTTGAAGCTCAGAATTTGGATGTTAGAGTTAAAAGCACAACATTTCGAGTTCTGAGCTTTATTTTTTGAGTTCAAAGGCTCAACGTTCAAGCAAAAAGGTGCAACTTCCGAGTTCAAAGGCTCAACGTTCGAGTAAAAAGGTGCAACTTCCGAGTTCAGAGGCTCAACGTTCGAGCAAAAAGGTGCAACTTCCGAGTTCAGAGGCTCAACGTTCGAGTAAAAAGGTCGGACTTCCGAGTTCAGAGGCTCAACATTCGAGTAAAAAGGTCGGACTTCCGAGTTCAGAGGCTCAACGGTCGAGCAAAAAGCAATACGGTTCAGTTAAGGCTAAAACTCTTTGTCAAATTCAATTTTTTTAACGAACCGCCAAGGACGCCTTCGCGCAGCGTCTCGAAGAGAAGGACGCAAAGAGAAGAAAGAAATGCTTAACTAAACTGTAATCGCTTATGCGATCGCAGATCAAGGCAGTAAACGTATTCAAGAATCACAGGTATTGCCTGGATTGGCGATGTCTATTTTAGAAGAAGCTTTACGCCAAAGTCGTGAAATGAGTCAATCTGAAGTTGGAGCTTGGTTATTGAGCCAGTTTCAGCAAAAGGAGTATTGTTAACTAATAGTTTTTTCAAAAAGATATACATCATCTTGCTGATATTCTAAGTTAAACTTTGATTGGCTTTTCAAAATATTTACCAAATTAGAAAGAGATTCGGGGCTTGCAGCCCAACCTGGATGACGAACATTGAGCAAGACATAATGAAACTTATTCAATTCAGCAATATCTTGAGAAGAATTATATTTAAAACTAATTAACTCTCTGTGGGTTAAATGTGGAGTAATTATATCTGTAGTCAGAACGCTATCCTTAGTTTTAACTAAAGCGATCGCCTCTTTTGTGGCTGCCCAATTATCTAAATTGTGGAGATATTTTGAGCTAAAGAAACCAAATTTACCGAAAAATAAAAACCAAACTAAAGACCAAAAAATAATTGCTTGTCTTTGTTTTAGCCATGCTTTACCTGCTGCTAGACTGCCAATTAAAACTAAAATAAGAAATGGAATTGCTGGTAAAGAGTAATGTAAAACTAGATTTTTTTGTGAAGGATGATCGGCAAGCAAATTTAGTGCTACGCAAGGAATTATACTTATCAATGGCATGAGATATTGTGGTCTGAAACCCCAAATAACAGGTAAGAATAAAAAACATAAATATTCTAAGTTGAGAATTGAAAAAAGGTTGTTAAAAATGATTTTTGGTTGAAAAAGTAATATTTGTAGCATTTCGGGAAATGAGTTTCCCAAATAGCTATAGCGATAAAGATGACGGTTCAATAACGCTGCTTCAGTACCAAAATAAGGGATGATAATCCAGTTAGCAATCAAAAACCATATTGTCCCACTAATAATTGCGATCGCACCATATAAACGTCGTTTTTCAAACAAGAGTAACCAAATCCCCATAGCCACTACAGTCAGTGACAAGACAGCCTTACAACCCAATACCACAAGAATACTGACGCAAAACCAAGCTATTTTTCTCGATCTAGCAGCCAATACTGCTGTCAAAAGTGCAGGGACTGCGATCGTATCTGGATGAAAATCACAGAGATTGCTATTGTAAATCACCGGATACATGAGATATACAGCCACCATTGCGACTGCTAAATTCTCTTTTAAACCTGCTTGCAGTGCTAGAAAATATGTAGGTAAAGTACCTAATGCTAAAGCAATAGACTGTACTGCAAACAGCCAATAAACACTAGGGTAAATTTTGTACAATAAAGCCAAAGGATATAAAATCCAAGCAGCATGATCGGCTAAAACATGAAAACCAAGTACAGAAGAAACTGGCGATTTTCCTTGACTAATTAAGTAAATACATTGGTCAAAAAATGCTAAATCCCCAGATGAATTAAATAACTCGTGGCGTAAGCTGCTGGAGATAAATAAAATTAAGGTACTAATGCCGATAATTACTTTGATATGATTCATTTTTGGCAGGTTCTCTGTTATTGAAATCCTACTTGGCATGACTAAAATTTTTTATTTAAGATTAGAAGAAAATCCAGCTTGTAATTTTGGATAAATTAAATCGCACTTTCGTACAACAAACCAAAGAGCAAAACCTAAAGGTAATGAAAATAACTGGATAAATATGGGAGTTCCTAAGTAACTAAATAATGATGCCATTTGTACGACTATAGCCACCCAAAAATATCGAGGGAAGTAAAAGGCAAAGATAATCGAAAGAATATCGGCAGGATAAAAATATCTTTGGTGCATTTTGGGCAGGATATATGGCATAAACAAAACTGAAATAGTGGCTAAGTGTATCAGTCTATCTTGAGTAATTTCTAGTCTACTTTTATAAACAATGTACGCTAATAAAAATATTGCAGATACAGTTAACATTAAACCTGTCGGGACAACAATATTATAAAAATTGTTAGGAATCCATTGATAAAGATTAGGCACACCTTTAGCCAATTCTTTGTATTTATTAGCTTGACTAAAGTAGATTAATAGCAATTCTTGTATCGATCTTCCCATCAGCCAAGGTGGCAAAACTGCAATTATATATACTGCTGGAATTAATGGTAAATAATACAAATTAATTCTCTTTTTGAGCAAAAGAGCTAATAATAAAGGTGCTAAAAACATTGCTTGCAACTTGAAAGAAAGCCCCACGCCAAAACTGAGTAAGGCGGGAATTTCTTTCTGAATACATAAAAAGTAAATGCAAGCAATCATCCCTGTTGTATAAATGCTGTCACATTGACCCCAAAGCGCACTATTGTATATGACAGTAGGACTCAAGATAACTGCCAAAAAAGCAAAGATTGGCTTACTACCCTCTGGATATTTTAGTCGAACAATTTTGTAAGTTAAAAAACCACAGAGAAAATCAACAGTCATCGCAAAAAGCTTGATTGCCAAAATTTTCGGCAATGCCGAAAGCAGGGTGGCAGAAATTACAATCCAGTAGAGGTAGGGGGGTGTGTAATCAGCAAAACTATATTTAAGAGCGCTAAATCCGCCATGAGATGCGATGAAATCATACCAAGGCGCTAAGAAAGATTTATAATCAGACGATTGATTAGGGACACAAACCAATCGGATCAGCACCGCTAAGAGAATTCCAATAGTTAAGTATCCAGAAACCGGGGATGGAAAAAAGTTTAAAAACCTATTAAATGGAGATTTAACTAATTTTAATAATATCTTGTCTGAAGTTTTCGTCATAAATTGTATTTGTTATTCAGTAATTATGAAATTCATGTCAAAGTATCTATTCTTTCAGCAAAGGCTGTTCAAACTTTGCTGTACCATAAAACTGGTTTAACAAGCTGCTATGATTCCCTATAAAGCAAGCTTTCGTGGGGATATCCTAGAGGTTTGAGATGATTATCCCGATTTTAGATATGCGTCTATTCCGAGAAAAAGAATGGTTATTTAGCCTACTGATAATATCTCTATTTTTATGGTTGATATTTTTGGGAAACTCCCCTTTACGAGATTGGGATGAAGGTACTGTGGCACAGGTTGCCCGTGAAATTTGGCGTGCCCCACTTGGTTCAATGCATTGGCTTTACCCCACGTTGGGAGGAGAACCTTATCATAATAAGCCACCCCTGATGCACTTGTTAATTGCTTGGACTTACTCGATCGCAGGCGTGAATGAGTGGACGACGCGTCTACCGGGTGCAGTGTTAACTGCCTTGGGAGTGCCTTTGCTTTACTTGGTGGGATGTTTGCTTTTTAACGAAAGTTTACCAGCTTTGTTTAGCGCTTTAGTTTACCTGACGATGTTGCCTGTGGTGCGTCACGGAAGGCTAGCAATGCTAGATGGTACAACTATTACCTTTTTCTTGCTGCTGTTATTTTGTTTGTTAAAAGCACGCCAGAATCGTCGTTATGCTCTCGGTGTGGGATTTTGTCTAGGGTTAATCACTCTCACGAAAGGGATGATAGTTTTGCCGCTAGGAGCGATCGCTTGTTTATTCCTGATTGCAGATCGGCAGTTTGCTTTGTTAACAAGCCCCTATTTATTAGTGGGAATGTTTTTAGGAAATGCACCTGCGATCGCTTGGTTTGTCGCTCAATGGCAACATTATGGCGAAACTTTCTTCCAAGTGAATTTTCAAACACAAACTTTTGATCGCCTGACACAACCTGTTGAAGGTCATAGTGGGCCACCCTGGTACTATTTAATTGAGTTAATTAAGTATAGTTTTCCTTGGCTATTATTTTTACCAGGAGGTTTTTATCTAGCTTGGAAAAAACGTCATACTACCTGGGGTAGTTTAATTATTATTGGCACAATTATATACTTAGTAACTATCTCTTTAATGAGAACTAAACTCCCGTGGTATGTTATGCCTGTATATCCATTTTTAGCTTTGGCAATTGGTGCTAAACTTGGCGATATTTGGCAGTACGGTCATTTTAAGGTGCGAAGTTTAACAATATTTATGGCTATTATTGCTATTGCTGGTTTAGGAGGTTGTGTTTACTTTATTCTTGCAAAGAAAGAGCCTACTTTAATAGTCATGAGCATTGCTTTGGCAATAAGTATGGGCATCGCAGCATGGCTAATTAAACGGCGCGATCGCAACTTTATTCCAGTGTTATTTTCTGGGATGTACTTAGTGTTAGCACTGTTGATGAGTTCGCAATCATGGATTTGGGAATTAAATGAAGCTTTTCCAGTTAAACCAGTAGCGGAATTAATTCGGTCAAAAGTTTCACCAGGAACACAAATTTATACTTCTTTTGCTTATGGGCGTCCCAGTTTAGACTTTTATTGCGACTGTAAGGTAACTCCTGCAAATGTGCCAATCTTACAACAAATGTTATCTAATAAATCTTATTTGCTTTTAGACAATGGGGCTTTACAGCGAATCAATTTAACTGGTAGTAAAATTATCGGATCGGCTAGAGGATTTACACTTATTTCACCATAAGGGACTTCCAAATAAAAAAATGTCCCAAAACTAACGTAAAAACCCTCTCTGTGTTCTCTGTGTCTCTGTGGTAGCCTGCGGCAAGCCGCTTTGCGTCTACGTTTATTTAGATAATTTATTTCTTGGAAGTCCCTAATTTAAATATCATACATATTTAAGTTTTTTCATCTTAATTAATTTATCCTTTAGTTACATACTCTCTAAAATTTAGCTTTGGATAAATCAGATCGCACTTTCGCATCACAAACCAGAGAGCAAAACCTAAAGGTATTGAAAATAACTGGATAAAGATGGGAGTTCCCAAATAGCTAAAAAATGATGCCATTTGCACAACTATAGCTACCCAAAAATATCGAGGAAAGTAAAAGGCAAAGATAATCGAAAGTATATCGGCAGGATAAAAATATCTTTCATGCATTTTTGGCAGGATATATGGCATAAACAAAACTGAGATAGTGGCTAGGTGTATCAGCCTGTCCTGAGTAATTTTTAGCTTACTTTTATAAACAATATATGCCAAGAGAAATATTGCAGATACAGTTAATATTAAACCTATCGGCACAACAATATTATAAAAATTATTAGGAATCCATTGATAAATATTAGGCGCACCTTTCGCCAATTGTTTATATTTATTAGCTTGGTTAAAGTAGACTAACAGCAATTCTTGTATCGGTCTTCCCATCAACCACGGTGGCAAAACTAAAATTATATATACCATCGGAATTAATGGTAAATAATACCAATTAATTCTCTTTTTTACTAAAAAAATTAATAATAAAGGTGCTAAAAACATTGCTTGTAACTTAAAAGAAAGTGCCACACCAAAACTGAGTAAGGCAGGAATTTCTTTTTGAATACATAAAAAGTAAATACAGGCTATCAATCCCGTTGTATAAATGCTGTCACATTGACCCCAGAGGGCACTATTATATATCACAGTCGGACTCAAAATAACTGCCAAAAAAGCAAAGATTGGTTTATTACCTTCTGGGTATTTGAGTCGGACAATTTTGTAAGTTAAAAAGCCACAAAGAAAATCAACAGCCATCGCAAAAAGCTTGATTGCAAAAATTTTTGGCAATCCAGACAGCAAGGTGGCAGCAATTAAAATCCAGTAGAGGTAGGAGGGTGTGTAATCAGCAAAACTATATTTGAGAGCGCTCAACCCACCATGAGATGCAATAAAATCATACCAACGCGCTAAAAAAAACTTGTAATCCACTGATTTATTTGGAACACAAAGTAATCGAATTAGTACTGCTAATATAATGCCAATAGCCAAGTATCCAGGAACCGGAAATGGCATAGAACTTAAAAACCTATTAAACGGAGATTTCACTACTCTTAATAATGTTTTGTCGGAAGCTTTTGTCATAAATTGTATCAGTCCAGTTGGCTGTGTCCAAATCCTACAGCATATTTTAAGTTGGTGAGGTACAAAAATACCCCACCCGCGCTAATATAAATTTGATCAAAGTTTTGTAGTTTGGGCAATATGCCCACACTACTTATACAAGTTAAATGTGTAACAACTTATCTTTGTTTACTTCCTGTCATGCTACTACGAGCCTTCATTTGTTACTTGAAGAATCGATTGACTAGATTGGGCTAGATAGATACCCGCTAAAACTACGGCAAAAGTAGCCCAGTCAAACAAACCTACTTGTTCTGAAAAAATGAACCAAGCAAAAATGGAAGCTAGGACTGGTTCTAAAAGAAGTGTGACGGCGACAACGCCCGAAGAGATTCTACTGAGGCTATAAGCTAAAAGTCCCTGACCCAGCACTTGACAAAAAAGAGCTTGGAAAATGATGAAAAACCAACCCGTCCAGGAATAGGGGAATAGTCTATTTTCAAGAAAAGGCAGGACGGGTAGTAGAAACATTGTTGTCACTCCACAGCGCCACAGCATGATAGTTGCAGTGCTAAATCTGGTTCGGAGTCTTTCTATCAGCAGCATACATGTAGCCATGAAAACCGCAGTTAGCAATGCTAATGCATCACCTAGTATTTGATCGGTTGCAAATTGCACCTTATTGAGTTCAAACGCGATCGCTCCCGCCAAGGCTATGACCAGACCAATCACGAATCTGTTGTCGAAACGCCGACCAAATAACAAATACCCAGCCAAAGCAACAAATAAGGAGTTCAAATTAGACAGTAAAGCCACATTGGCAACACTAGTTTGACTCAGCGACCAAGCCCACAATAGAAGATAGGTTCCAGCAGAGGTTCCCATTGCCAACAATAACCATACTTCTTGACTTGTAAAAGGCTTCTGTTCTATGGATTGGTTATCAAGTAAGGCAGGAGTAATATTGCCCCCTGCCCCCTGCCCCCTGCCCCCTGCCTCTTCCCTCCTGCCTCCTTCAATAGACTGTTGGTAGCGGAAAGCCTCAAGTCCATTCCATAAACCAAAGACAACTGTCGCAATCCAACTGCGATGAAATACTACAGCATTTGCACCTATTTCTTGTTGACACAATTTGGTCAGAGATGGTGCTAAAGATATGGGAATTAGAGCAAACAATAATGAGACAGTTCCTAATAAAGCTGGTGTTTCGGAGAATTGTTGCTTTAGTAATGACAGTTTGATCGTCATACTTTGAACGAAAGTGTTAATTATATTTTTGACTGATTCTTGGAACGGCAAATTAACAGCCTCTTGGCTAGATACGGCTAAGTATAAACCCATTAAAACTACAGCGAAACCTACCCAATTTGAAAAAGTTAATGTTTCTGAAAAAATTACTAGAGCGAAAATGCCACTAAATACTGGCTCTAACAGATGCACCAACGAGACAACCACAGAGGAAAACTTGGCAAGGCTATAGGTCAAAAGCCCATGACCTAAAACTTGGCAAATCAGCGCCAAGCAAATTACCCAAAGCCACCCACTGACTGTAGAGGGGAAAAGCTGATCTTGAGTAAACAAAAGTATAGGGAAGATCGCTAAAGCCGCGATCGCACAGATCCACAATTGAATTGTAGCTGGAGAAAATTTGGTTCGTAATTTTTCTACGATCAGCAGGTATGCACTCAATAAAACCGCCGAAACGATCGCAGCCAAGCTTCCTTGAACCTCGTCTGTGGCAATTTGCAACTCCTCAAATTCAATAGCGATCGCTCCGCCAAGGGCGATGACCATCCCAATCAAGAATTGGTTCTCAAAACGCTGACGAAATAACAGCCATACCCCTAAGCTAGTAAATATGGGAGCGAGATTATGCAACACACTAGAAATTGCAACGCTAGTTTGAGTCAGCGACCAAGCCAACAGAACTAAAGTGGCAGCCCAAAGAATACCAGCACCTAGCAATAGTAAAATATCCTGGCTGGTGTAGGGCTGCTGTTCTACAGGTTTGTCTCCACAAAATCGCTGCCGTATTGCCTTGTATCCATGCCAGAGCAAGAAAACCACACTAGCAAGCCAAAAGCGATTAAATACAGTAGCACTGGGACTGAGTTCAATTTCGCTCAATTTCATAAAAATAGAGCCAAAAGATATGGCACCTACACCTAGAAATAATGAAGCGATCGCTATCTTCGTTTGATTGGATACATTCATTAGGAAATTTAAATTCAATTTCTTAGCAATAATAAATTGAACCCTCTAAGCAATCCAATGCTCTTGGGAAAATCCTACAGCTATTTTGGCTAGTAGTGTCACAAAAGCGCCCAATATTCAACGATTGCGCCAAATAACAAGAGATACAGGGGTCTGGAATCCCGCCAGGTGGGTTTTGAACCCAACCATATTGCCAATTATTTATGCCAATTGCAATTTGCATGAGCATATTTATACTCTACGCGGCTAAGACACTAACTTTTTTGAAAGATTGAAAATTGAGAGCTAACAATCTATCCAGCTTTTCTTTTTATCGAACAGAATTCAGGAGTCAGGATTCAGAATTCAGTTGGATATTCTGTATGACTGGCGGATAGCGCAGCGTTAGCGAGTCTGCGTTCGCTTTTAGCGTCTCGTAGAGAGCGTCTGAATAATAGGAGTTTTTGCACCCCCATAAAACAAGAAAATATAGAGACACAGAGAAATGAAGGGGAGAGAGTTTTTTCGTCAGTTTTGTGGATATTTTTTGATTTGAAAGTTCCTAAGCGACCCAATTCCAAATAGTAAAGTTGATCGCATAAACAAAGAGCAATATGATAAACCAAATAAATACTACATATTTCCAACGTTGCTGCTTGGAAAACAACAAGCCTAATGCAAGCGAGAGCGATACAATACCGTAAGCGTAACGGTTAATAGACGCCAGAGATCCAGAGAATATTAGCATTAACAAAGAGCAAAAACCGTATATTATAACAACATTGTTAAGCTGGGTGCGGTAGTGCCACAACAAATAGCCGCCACCAAAGACCATAACAACTTTAATCAAACTATCTTTGCCCACTAATATAGCGTCCGTGAATATAGACCACCAACTCGGTTGCGCCCATGCCTTATGTACATGAACGAATGCTAAGGGATCTCCAAAACTAATAGTGCAATATACAGAGAATAAAAGTATCCCAACTGCTACAAAGAGACCCGCTATATAGGCGCTTAGGGATCTCCGTTCTATCCATGCTACGAAAATGAAGGTGGGTAGTAATGTAATTCCTGTCGGTCGTGTCGCACTAGCTAATGCACCACAAAAAGCAGCCCATACATACTGACGATTATCAAATGCTCGTAAAGCTGCTGTAGTCAAAAATAGAAATAGTCCTTCAGTATAGATTACTGTGCCATATAAAGAAAAAGGACACCAAGCCATCACAGCAGTTACCCATTTTGCAGCATCAATACCATGACGTTCTTTTGTCCAAGAGTACACAAGAAGCAACGCACCAAGAAAAGTTAGATTGCTTAACAGTGTACCAGCCACTTCAAACGGCAAGCCAAACGTAATCAGCCCGCGAATGAGTAAGGGAAATAAAGGATAGAAAGCAATAGAATACTGATTTCCATCATCAACATAGTTATAACCTTCAAGTGCAATTTTTCGATACCACTTACCATCCCAATGAGAGAAGAGTTCCCAACTGGGTTTAGGAATAAAATCGGGGGAAAAGTCTAGCGGATATGGAGGGTGCCAATATGGTTGTACGGATGATGTATATATTAAAGGAGCAACAACTTGCATTGCAACTATAATTAAAAGTCTGCTCAAAAGCCACATCGTAATTACAAAAAAGTACCCATTAACTTTGAAACTATAATTTTGTTCAAGTGTATTTTTTGCCGAATCTTTTTTTTTCATTAGAGTAAAAATTAATAAGTAAAGGTAAATATACCAGTCCGCTTTGATTTTTGAAATTATTTGCGTAGAGAGGGAGTCAGGAAGAAGCCTTTGCGGGGTGTACTGATTTTTTTCGTAAATCAAATACGAGTCCTATAGATTAAAATTAATGGATTGGGTCTGGTGTAGGGATATAAACAAGAGGACACGGGTACATTTTCCCTGCGTCTCTCCTTTGGCGCGTTAGTGTATCGATTATAGTTATTGCTGTGATTAAAGAGTCCCAAGCAATTTATAGTGAGAGTTGTCTGTAAATCCTTAAGCAATTGTGAAAGCGATTACTCTCGTTGGTTCCACTGGTTCTATTGGTACTCAGACTTTAGATATTGTCACTCAGTACCCAGATCAGTTTCGGATTGTGGGATTGGCAGCTGGGAACAATGTAGAGATGTTGGCTGCTCAAATTCGGCAATTTCAGCCGCAAATAGCAGCAATTTGCTCAGAAGATAAATTACCAGCGCTCAAAGAAGCTCTCATTGGCCTCGATCCCCAACCAATTCTATTGGCAGGTGAGGCCGGAGTGATAGAAGTCGCTCGCTACGGCGATGCTCAAACTGTTGTCACTGGTATTGTTGGTTGTGCTGGTTTGCTACCCACGATCGCAGCGATTGAAGCTGGTAAAGATATTGCCTTAGCAAATAAAGAAACTCTGATTGCTGGGGCCCCTGTGGTTCTACCCCTAGTCGAAAAACATGGTGTAAAATTACTCCCTGCCGATTCCGAACATTCCGCAATCTTTCAATGCCTCCAAGGTGTTCCAAAGGATGGCTTGCGGAAAATCTTACTGACTGCATCTGGTGGAGCTTTCCGCGACTGGGATGTAGAAAAGTTAGCAGATGTAACCGTTGCTGACGCTCTCAAGCATCCTAATTGGTCGATGGGACGGAAAATCACAGTAGACTCTGCTACTTTGATGAATAAAGGACTGGAAGTAATTGAGGCTCATTTCCTGTTTGGGTTGGATTATGACAATATCGAAATTGTCATTCATCCCCAGAGCATTATTCACTCGTTGATCGAACTGCAAGATACTTCAGTTTTAGCCCAACTCGGTTGGCCGGATATGCGTTTACCCTTACTGTATGCTCTATCTTGGCCCGATCGCATTTACACCAACTGGGAACGACTAGATTTAGTCAAAGCTGGAAATTTAACCTTCCGTGAACCAGATCACCAGAAGTATTCTTGTATGAAGTTAGCTTATGCTGTGGGTAAAGCTGGTGGTTCGATGCCAGCTGTGTTGAATGCCGCCAATGAGCAAGCTGTGGCTTTATTTTTAGATGAAAAAATTCGCTTTTTAGATATTCCCCGGTGTATAGAATGGGTGTGCGATCGCCATCAAAATGATAACCGGGCAAATCCCTCTTTAGATGACATTTTGGCAGCAGATAAATGGGCAAGACAAGAAGTTTTAACAGCGACTGAAAAGTTAGAAACTCACTCGCGGATAATTTCTCTGCGATAAAAACCTTTAATTCAGATACCCAAAAGGCAGATTTTCTGGATCTTGACCAATTCTTGTTTAGCCTTCAGCCTAGTGCTGAAGGCTAACGGTCAAATATCACACTTCCCCAATATCAAAAATGCGTAGCAGTAAGGCTTGTCGTCAGACATCGCACTCCATCCTAAAGCCCAAGTCGGTGTAGGATACCAAAGGCAAATATTTTTGGTATATACTATAAATGCGCTTTGAGTGGGACGAGAATAAAGCCGAGTCAAATTTTTTGAAACATGGCATTGAATTCGAGGAAGCTGTAACAGTTTTTGCTGACCCCTATCTCCTGTTTACGGAGGACTCTAGTCATTCTCAGGGAGAAGAAAGGGAATGGGCAATTGGTGAAATAGAAGATGGGTCAATTGTTGTAGTTGTTTTTACCATGCGAGGTGAGCGAATAAGGATAATTAGTGCAAGAAAAGCTACAAAAAAGGAGTGTCAACAATATGAGTCAGGAATCTGAGTTTCCTTTTGAGAGGGCAAGACGAGTTACACCAGAAGAAAACCAAAAATTCAGAGATGCGATCGCAGATCAGTTTGGGATTATACCGAGAAAGCGTGGACGACCGGCTAAGGATGAAGAGGAAAAATATGAGCCGATTTCTATCAGATTTCATCCGAAAATCATAGCCTGGGCGAAAGAAGAGGCAGAAAAACGAGGGGTAGGCTATCAAACGGTTATCAATGAAGCACTATTGGAGAAAATAGGCTGAAACTTAGCGATCGCCCTTCATCCCCTCAACAATAAATGTGTAGACGAAATGTGTAGACGAAATGTGTAGACGTGCAGCGGCTTGTCGTCAGACATCGCACTTTCCCATCAACCCAAATGCGATCGCACTTCCCCATCAACCCGATAAATACGATCACACAATTCCCAAAACCTAATAAATGCGATCGCCCCTCATCCCCTCAACAATAAATGCGATCGCACTTCTACAACATCATAAATGCGTAGCGTGGCTATTTATTATCAGGGCAAATTTCTTTTCGCAAATCGGGACGGGAAGCGAGGTATTCTTTTAAATGCTTGCAACCTCGCGCTAGTGAACTATCTAAACTTTGAACCCAACGCATCTGCACAAAATAATCATCTACCTGAATGGCAATTAACTTATTATCCGGGCTGAATACTACACCCGTACCTTGATATTCAGCAAACTGCTGCCAAGAACCATCTTTTACCTCAGTCCATAGACGCACAATTCCATCTAGTGAATTAGTGGCAATAGTCTTACCATCAGAGCTAAATACTCCATCGGCTTCTTTATTATGCTTGAGAGTGGTAATTTCTTGTCCTTCCAGATTCCATAATTTGACGTTTTATCAGATGAAGCAGTAACAATAATCTTACCGTCAGGACTAAATGATATATCGTTGACCCAACTATCATGTGTGAGAGTAGCAATTAACCCACCTTGCAGATTCCATAATTTGGCAGTATTACTGATCATTGAAACCGTGGCAATAGTCTTACCATCGGGACTAAATAATACATTGGTAAAACGACCATGTTGGAGAGTGATAATTTCTTCACCTTTAAGGTTCCACAACTTCACAGATCCGCTAATATCTGAAGAACTATAACCTGAAGCAGTAGCAACCGTCTGACCATCAGGCTAAATACTGCTTTCTCAAGATGCTTGTTTTTGAAAGTCGCAATTTCTTGTCCTTTTAGATTCCACAACTTTGCATTCTCATAAGAAGTAGTTAAAACAGACTTGCCATCAGGCTTAAATATTACTTTACTAACTCCATCATCATGTTTGAGAGTAGCAATTAACTGACCTTGGAGGTTCCACAACTTAACTGTTTTATCACTTGAAGTAGTAGTAGCAATAGTTTTACCATCAGGACTAAATACTGCATGGTTGACTACACCATCATGTTTGAGAGTGACAATTTCGCCTTTTTGAAGGTTCCACAGCTTTGCAGTACTATCGGATGAAGTAGTAGCAACAGTTTTTTCGTCAGGGCTAAATACTATATTGTTAATCTGAGCGTTATGCTTGAGGGTAGGAATTTTCAAACCTTCGAGGCTCCACAGCTTTGCAGTACCATCGGATAAAGCAATAGCAACATTTTTCCCGTCAGGACTAAATACTATATTTTGTACTAATGAGTCATGTTGAAGAGTAGCTGGTTGAGTCGATGGGGGATATTATTCCCCGCACCTCTCAGTTAAATCTGGGCG
>NZ_JABXKN010000063.1:0-25482 GCF_017115065.1 Nostoc sp. JL23 | reverse complement strand
CAAGCTGAGAACATCGGAAGCTGGGTGCGGTGAAAGTCGCACGCCCAGATTTAACAGAGAGGTGCCCCGGATAATACCGGGCATCGACTCTACCAAAGCTGAAGTCTCTGAAATCGAATCAGACCTTGTGAAAGTGACAAATTCCGAAGTCGGATTACGCGGAATCAAAGTATTTAAGAAGCTCGATGAAGCTGCTGCCCAATTGAGGCAAGAGATTGCTTCAGTTCAAGAGTGGATGTCTGCTGATACTGGTGATTGGGTTTGTCCGATTGATTTAGCTCCCTTGGTATGGAATCAGTTAATCAATATTAGGGATAATATCGCCCCTGGTTTACGCAATCAATTAAAAGCTGATTACGAAGCGGGATTTATTGATTATCAAGAGCGAATTGACCAGTTCCTCTCACTTAACACCTGGGAATTAGCACAGGATAAGCAAGAGTCAGTCAAAGCCAACTTGCTAAGAGCATTTCCGACTCTGACCGATCTTGAAGACTATTTGCAAGTCGTTATTGGTCGTCCGGTGATTATACCTGCTTTGTCCGAACAACTCAATCAGCAACAAGCCGAATGTCTTGACCAGATTACCAAGTTCATTCAGCAGTATGACCAAAATCTGGAGCAAAGGCTACGGGAATCTGCTCTAGCTGGCGGTGAACAACTTGCCGCGCAGTTGCTTGAAGAATTGAGCGACTGGGAGCCAGGACGCAAGCCAATCCAGTTTAAAAAGAAGATGCAACGCCATCTGATGAAGGTTCAGGTACTACTAGCGAATGCTGACCCGGAGGCTGGCAGTAGCTTGGAGGCGATGATGGCGCACTTGGACTCTATCGTTAACGATCCGGCGATTGAAGCTAAGAATCTGGGCAGTGATACGCGCAGTCAACTACAGCAAAAAATAGATTCTATCCGCACCAAGTTGTTAGATGAACAACGCAATCTACAACAGCTAGCGACTAGCGACGTGGGCTTGTCGAAAGCTACAGTTGCCGCTTTTAGGTTCAGGTAAAAAAATGGTCTTGGGCAAGTATGCATTTGCTCAAGACTTGATCGATGTATTAAAAGTGCAATTTCCACAATAACCCAAAAAGGATATCGCACCCCTACTATTTCTCAAACCAATTTGAAAACCTTGGAGCTAAAAATGTCGCATTTCTCAACAGTCAAAACCAAATTAAGCAATCACAAGTGTTTGGTGCAAGCTCTCACGGATCTAAACCTATCACCGCAAGTTCATGAAAAAGCGCAGCCACTAAAAGGATACTACGGTGGCTATCTTGGACAAAGCGCTGAAATTATCGTATCTGGTCGCACCATAAAAGCCCGTGCAGACATCGGGTTCAAATGGAACACCTCAAGCGGCGTGTACGAGGTAATACACGACAGTTATGAAACAGTTCCGAAGTTAGGACAAGACTTCTTTAGTAACAAGTTGATGTTGGCTTACGGACAACGGATGGTGAGAGCTAAAGCTGCCGAGTTACAAGAAAGGTTTGGTGAATGCGCGATCGCTGAATCAACCAACGGGAGCGTGCAAACTCTACGGCTGACTTTTGCCGGACATCAAGAAGTTAAACAATTTGCACGGAGATAAGCATGGAACGTTCAATACTGATTCATTTTGACAATGCTACAGGTGAAGTTCGCGTAGAGGCTGAGGGATTCGAGGGTTTGAGTTGTTTGTTGGCTACGCAACCATTTGAAGAGGCATTGGGTGTTGTGAGCGAGAGCGATCGCACATTTAAAAATGAAGCCCAAACCCAACAACTTCGGACTACCCTAAGCAGTCAAACACGTTTGCACCAGTAATCAGTCATCAGTTACCAGTCTTAACTCGGCTGGTAACTGATGATCATAAAGGCTTCGCCATTTCATAAGTGAAATATTTGAATAATTGACATGAAACTCTCAAATCTTCTTTCCACACTCGATTCACAAATTCCGATCGCAGCGCTTGATGTGCTGTCTCCCGATGAAGCGACGATTATTCAGTGGCTGACTACAGAGGCATCTAACAAGCTATCAAGTCCAGTGTTTTTCTGGAATCTGGGGGTATCAACCTTAGAGCAATGTTTAATCGCAGCAGATGGGGGATTGGTGTTTAAGCCAGTTGCAGAGTATAAGAAACCACCACAGGCTGATCCATTGTTATATGTGTTTGATTACATTGCTAACTTTAGTGGGAATGGTGTATTTATCCTCGGAGATATTCACTCCTTTATTGCTAAGAATTCACCCCAATTATCATGGGAGATTTTAAGCAAGGTAAAAAACCTTTACCACAGGTTAAAACCCACAGATAAACGCATTGTATTGTTGGGTCAGAACATACAATTACACGAATCCCTAGTCAGATTGATTCCTTATTGTGAAGTCCCTTTACCTAGTATTGACCAAATACTTGAGCATATCACTTCTTATTTGCATGACCTACAACAGTCTGCTAAAGAGCAAGAATTAACCTTTACTGTAACGCTAGAAAATGCTGAATTTGAAACTCTTTCTCGTGCAGCACTGGGTTTAACCCTGGAGGAGATTAGTGATTTCCTGCGGTTAACAGTCAAAGAAAACTTAACTAATGATGGTGTCGTTGTCGGCGCTGATTTTATCCCCAAAGCCGTCGAGTACAAAACTCGGCTACTCTCTCAAATGGGCATTGAGTTGGGTAAACCTGCGATAATCCCATTCGGCGGTTTGGATCTACTGCGCGAATGGCTGACTCGGCGGCGGCGGCTATTCACACAAGAGGCGCGTGAGCTACACCTACCTCAACCAAAAGGTGTGTTGCTGGCTGGCCCACCCGGTACTGGGAAAACTTTATTAGCCAAGAATATTGCTAACATTCTCAATTTACCACTACTCCAACTAGACATTGCGTCCCTCTTAGGCAGTCTGGTAGGTGAGTCTGAGGGGAATGTCAGACGTGCTTTGAAAACGGCAGAAGCGATCGCACCCTGTGTCTTATGGGTGGACGAGATAGAAAAAGCACTTTCGGGTACTGGTGACACTAGTGGAGTCTCACAGAGGATTCTGGGCAATATCCTTACATTCATGTCCGAATCTCAGTGTGGTGTGTTTGTCGTGGCAACTTGCAATGACCCCTCTGCATTACCGTCTGAGCTAAAGAGGAAAGGCCGCTTCGATGAAAATTTTTTCGTCGATTTGCCTACAGAACCAGAACGGATACAGATTTTGGGGATTCACCTAGAGCGCTTTGGCATTCACCTGGAATCGGAGTACCTCGAAGCGATCGCAGCCAATACCGCGAAATTTTCCGGTGTTGAACTGGAAACCCTTGCTTCGGAAACTGCTCTGCTGGCATTCGATGAGGGTAGACCGCAGCAGGTAACGCTTGCTGATCTCGAAACCTGCCGTCAAACCATTACCCCGCTTGCGATTCAGGATGCTGCGGCAGTCGAACGAATACAGGCATGGGCGGCTACCGCACGACGGGCTAGTAGTCCTGTGGTTGCAGCGAAAACTCAATCTTTGCGTGCTGCTAAGTTTCGGAATATGAACTGATGAAAAAGCGATTGTCTCCTGATTCTTGCGGGGCGATCGCCATCGGTTCATAGCGGGTACGCCATCGCTCTTTCTTCTAGTAATTGATAGCAGCTAATTAACATAGTTAATAAGGCGAATAAAGATGACAACAGGCTTAGTTACTTATTACGGGCAGACTCCAACCATTGACCAACTGATTGAGAATTATGGCGCATATTTGGAGAAATTAGACAGAGAAACAAAATTGTTGCTTCGGACGGTGTTAACAAATTATGTATTTATGCGAGAAAGGCATGAGCCGAGCAGTTACACACTAATAGAAGCTTCTAGGGATGCACTTTTTGTCACATTTCTTGGTATGGATACGCCACAACTTTTGGTAGATATTTGCTCACAATTAAATGGGCTAACAACACACGAAGCGGAAACAATATTTGAAGCACTACAACATCAAATTAGATGGGGCAATGCCCAAATAGAAAAAAGTGGTAAATTCGATAGTGCGTTAAACAAGAAGAACCAGATTATAGTTGAATGAAGCGATCTTGCCCAAAATCACGATTGCTGACCACTTTGGTGTAATAGAAGATCCACGCATAGATCGTACTAAACGACACAAGTTAATCGATATTGCTATCTGGATGATGTAGTGCAAATCGGCTATTGTGCTGTCGCTGCGGATTTTACCCTACGCCAAATCATGGGACTGATGCCCAAGATAAAAATATGAAGCTGGTAGATGACAAGTTGCTCAGAATTGGACATTGGGTCATCTTACCGTATGGACAGTCCCATCTCCCCCGAAAAAAATCGCTCTCGTGAGATAGTGTACGCTTGGGGTTTGACTTTTTTGATCAACAAAGATCTACCTCAACTTACAGCGACATCTGTAGAAATTATTTCCACACTAATAGAACAACCTGAAAGGAAAATTAGAGTATCATTTTAGCAAAAGACGATAACATCTGAAATAATATGTGTGAAAATTGTCGGCAAGTTATAGACAATCTAGCTATTAATATTGAACTTTTATTACAAGATTTAGATGCTATTCCTAACACAAGGAAGCTCATTCAACTAGATAAAATAATTATTTGTAATTTTTTATTGGGATTATCTCGACAACAAATAGCTAATATAGTAAACTTACCTGGACAGAATATTGCCGACCGATTAAGTAAGATTATCTATCCAAAAATAGCACATATAATGGGCGTAGACCAAGAGGAAATAGCTGGCAATTGGGTGAGCATTATTAATTTTTTAGTCAACCCACAGAACGGTTATAGGTTAAATCCTCCGCCTCAATTAAATAGTGATAACTTTCAAGGAAGCTTTGGGAGACAAATTTTTCTTTATCCAGCCAACCAAGAAATAGTTCAATATCAGATTCAAGGAACAAATTTTTATCAACAAGGGCTTTACTATCAAGCATTTCAATGTTTTTTAGAGGCTTGGAATCAACAACTTAATAATTATGGGATTGGGAATCCGGAAGTATTAATTTACATTAATAACTGCTTAATTGAATATAAGAAATCTTTTTTACAAGAAAAAGGTATTAAAATTTATACTTTAGCTGTGGTTACTCCATTCTTTCATAACCAAGGACACGTTGCTGCCGAAATTTTGAGAGGAATTTCTCAAATACAATTACAAGTTAATCTGCAAAGCTTTGACCAAATTTCTTTAGGCACAGAGATAAATTTAGACGATATCACGCCTAATACCTACTTGCCTTCAATATGTAGTCGTAGTCAAATAGCGTTGCAAATTCTTGTTGTTAATGATCCTAATAACTTATACGATCCATATAACCAAACAGCAGAAAAATTGGCTGAGTTAGCACCGCAATTGAACCTGATTGCTATCATCGGTCATTATTCAAGCGAAATGACCAGAAATGCACTGCGTTTCTATAAGCAGAAAGGGTTAACTTTAGTAAATTCTAGTAGTACATCAAATGAACTTTCCCAATTATCTATAGATGAGAGTTTATCTTTTTTTAGATTGACTACACCAGATGCTATTAATGCTAAAAAAATGGCTAATTATTTAATAGAACAAGTTTCCAGCCAACCTCCCCAAAAAGTAGCTCTTATCTATAACCAAAATAGTAGTTACAGTATTTCCTATAGAAACAGTATTAGACAATATCTAGAACAACATCAAGATAAGTTTGTTTTTTTAAAAGAATGTAATTATATTAGTGAAAATTATTACAAAGTCCAACAATATATAGAATATCTTAAAAAAGATGATGTTGATATTATCATCATAATTCCCGATGGAGGAATTGAACCGAATTCCCTTGAGAATGCTGGGTTAATTAGCCGATTAAATATCAACAACTGTTTAATAGCCGGCTCGGCAACTTTTTATCATGATAATGTTTTACATTGGATTCATGAGCAAACCCCGTGCAATACTACAAATCAAAATAACCGTCAAATTATAGCTTGTATTCCTTGGCATTGGCAGAGTCAAGAAAACGGGTGCGAGAGTTCTAATCCTATACCAGAGAATTTTTGTAAAATAGGCGCTAAGTTATGGGGAATAGAAAATTTAACATGGCGCAGTGCAACAGCTTTTGATTCCGTGTTAATAATCTTAAAAGTTTTAGAAGAATACCGCAGCCAATCTAGCAAAGATTTACTCACACATATGGATCAATATTTCAAAAAAAGGAGAAACCGGGTAAAGGGAGTCACGGGGCTTATTCAATTTGATAAAAGTGGCGATCGTCTCGATCCTCCAGCCGAAATAGTAGCTATCAACTGGGATGAAATACAACAAAAATGGCGATGGAAAATATGCTGAAAAACTGATGGCAGTTGTAGCTAGAAAAAAAACTGCTATAGGTGAGGCGATTCATATCTTAATAAAAGGCTTAAAGAAAGAATAACCGAATTTAAAGGCGCGATTGCTAAGTACTTAGCTATGTAGAACCACAGGCAGAATATAGTGATTCTAGACAAACAATACTGCTCAAATTTTACTAATATAGCAACTTCGATTATAACTTGTTGTTGAATGATTAGGACTAATTAAAGTTCTAAATATTAGTTTTTATAATATCCTATACTGAGGATTTCTGTGTCTCCATCTTTCTACAAGGAAATGGTTATACGCTCCAAAATTATATCTTTATAGGCAATTGTGTATGAATTATCCACACCCGTCGTTAAAGTCTTCCACATATGAAGTAGAAATAGTCTTAATCCTATTGTTACTCTAATTTCATGCCCTTGAGGAAATTGATACATGTTAAAAGTATTTGCTGATCGTGGTGGTACATTCACAGATATTATTGTTGTAACGAATAATCAGGCAATTATAGACAAGCTCGCAAAGCATACAGAACGTTTTTTGATTGTTCCTTTTTCTAACCAAGAATGGGTTATTGTCTACAAATTACTTTCAGAGAATCCGGAACAATATCAAGATGCAGTTATCCAAGGAATTAGGGATATTATGAGTCTTTCAAGCAATGAACTCATTCCCAATACAGCCATAGAAGTAGTCAAAATGGGGACAACAGTCGCCACTAATGCACTTTTAGAAAGGCAAGGAGATAGAGTAGTTCTGATTATTACGAAAGGGTTTAAAGATGGGTTGCGAATTGGCTACCAAAACCGTCCTAATATCTTTGCTCGTCACATCATTTTACCAACGATGCTTTATGAACAAGTCATTGAAGTAGACGAACGCTATGATGCTCATGGTAACGAATTAAAACCTGTGAATATTGCACAGATGAAACAAGATTTACAAGCAGTTTATCACACAGGAATTCGTAGTTGTGCTATTGTTTTTATGCACAGCTATCGTTATCCAAAACATGAGCAAGAAGTAGCAGCAATTGCTCAAGAAATTGGCTTTACACAAATTTCTGTATCTCATCAAGTTAGTCCATTAATGAAATTAGTGAGTAGAGGAGATACAACTGTCGTAGATGCTTATTTAACTCCAATTTTGCGTCGCTATGTCAACCAAGTAGCCAGTCAGTTACTTAATGTCAGATTAATGTTCATGAAGTCTGACGGTGGTTTAACTGATGCTGCACAATTTCAGGGAAAAGATAGCATATTAAGCGGTCCGGCTGGTGGTATTGTTGGCGCAGTACAAACAAGCAAAAGAGCAGGTTTTAACTTAGTTATTACCTTTGATATGGGGGGAACAAGTACAGATGTAGCCCATTTTAATGGAGAGTATGAGCGTCAATTAGATTCCGAAATTGCTGGGGCGCGAATGCGAGTTCCCGTATTATCAATTAATACGATTGCAGCTGGTGGTGGTTCAATTCTCATATTCGACGGTTCTAGCTACCGTGTCGGGCCGACATCGGCTGGTTCAAATCCTGGCCCTACTTGTTATCGGCGGGGTGGCCCTTTAACGGTGACAGATGCTAATGTAATGTTAGGTAAGATACATCCTCAATATTTTCCGTCTGTGTTTGGAAGTGATGGCAATTTACCGTTAGATAAAAATATTGTCTTAGAGAAATTTCAGCAATTAGCACAAGACGTTGCAACTGTTACAGGCAATTCTCGTACACCCGAACAAATAGCAGCAGGATTTATTGCTATTGCTGTTGAAAATATGGCTAATGCTATTAAAAAAATCAGTTTACAACGTGGTTATGATGTCACAAAATATGTACTTTGTTGTTTTGGTGGTGCAGGCGGACAAGTTGCTTGTTTAATTGCTGAGACTTTAGGGATGAAACAGATATTTTTGCATCCTTATGCTGGGGTTCTTTCAGCCTATGGTATGGGATTAGCTGATGTTAGAGCCACTAGAGTAGGAGGAGTAGAACAGCCTTTGAATCAAGCGTTAATTCCACAATTAATGCAGTTGATGAAGTCTTTGGAAACCCAAGCTAGAAGCGAAGTCAGTCAAAATCAAAGTAATGTTGAAGCAAAAATAATTCAAAAATTGAATTTGAAATATGAGGGAACTAATTCTACTTTAAGCGTTGATTTTGATGCAGATGTAATGGTCATGAAAACAGCATTTACAGATGAACATAAATCTCGTTATGGTTTTATTCAGGCAGAAAAATCCTTAATTGTAGAATCCGTGTCTGTGGAAGTAATTCAGAAAATGGATACTCCTGAAGAACCGTTAATTACTCGTACCCGTCCTCTGAAGTCAGCCCTTCAACCTGTGGAAATAGTCAAGATGTTTACTGCTGATAAATGGCATGATACACCAGTTTATCACCGGGAAGATTTACAACCGGGAGATTGTATCAACGGTGCGGCTATCATTGTCGAAAAAATTAGCACAATTGTAGTTGAACTTAACTGGCAAGCCGGATTAAATGAGCATAATCATTTGATTGTACAACGTCCATGTTAAGTAACGAAATTCCTTCTGGATTCAAAGTATTTTGTGTAACACCAGATATGAGAATTAGGTACTTTGCACAACCCAACTTTTGTTTCATCCTGTTCCTGCTGCCATTTATTGTCTTGTTTATTGGACATATTTTCCTTTTGTGTTTCACCTTCTATGAAATTCTGAGGATTGGTATTGTGGCAGTAGTGCAGCAAATATCCCAGCAACTTGTAGAGTATTTAGTATTTCCCTTTAGCTTTTTAGTACTAGGTTTTGTTACATTTCATGCTTTCTGGATTACTTTTGGAGTTACAGATTTTTTAGCTGCTGATGATTCATTCATTGTGATAAAAAAGTTATTCTGGATGTCGAAGCAGCAAGAAGTTACTAGAATGAATATCCAATACTTCCAACAAGTTAAAGATGGAGGTGAAGGAGAAGACTCATTTCCATCGTGGGGTTTAGAATTGGTCACAAATCAAAAAATTTATGATGGAAATATTTCTCTACCATCTTGGATTCCAGAAAGCACAATCAATCAGATAATTTATACGAAAATTGTTCTGCTAGACAAGCAGTCAATTCAAAAAAGCGATTGGTTAGGTAGTGTACTCGCAGATTTTTATAAAGTTGAATTTTGTGCCTCTGAAAAACGGTAATAGTAGTAAGTACACCATTTTATTCGGTTGGGTGGAGGAACAGGGTTAGCGCGTCTCAAACCCCAGCAATTGTGATTTTCGGCTTGAGTTTCACAGGCTCTGCCTTCGTTCTACTTTGAGAATGACAATATCATTTTTAGCGATCGCTCTCTTCACCAGTTACATATAGTTATTTTGTACTACTCAAAACACACCTCTACTTAGCACTTTTCTCCATTTAGATGCGTTTGCCCTGCCTGAAGAACCGTTAGTTACTCGTACCCGTCCTCTGAAGTCAGCCATGAAATTGCTTTTTAGAGTCTTATCTTACCAAGGAAAATATTAAACAGGAGTCAAAAATGTACACCATATCTCAACCCGATCCTATCCGCTTAGAAATATTCAAAAACCTCTATCAATTTATCGCCGAACAAATGGGGATTGTTCTACAAAACACGGCAGCCTCCGTGAATATTAAAGAACGATTAGATTTCTCATGTGCTATTTTTGACTCTTCTGGATTATTAGTCGCTAATGCTCCTCACATTCCTGTACATTTAGGTTCAATGAGTGAAAGTGTTCGTAGTTTAATTAATAATAACGGCAACACTATAAAACCAGGAAATGTATATCTATCTAATAATCCTTATAACGGCGGAACACATCTTCCTGATGTCACAGCAATTACCCCTATGTTTCTGAATAATAATGAAAAAACTTTAGGCTCCAGTCCCCTATTCTATGTTGCTGCTCGTGGACACCAAGCGGATATTGGCGGCATTACTCCCGGTTCTATGCCCCCTCACAGTACTACGGTAGAAGAGGAAGGAATTATATTTGATAATTTTCTCCTAGTTCAGCAGGGAGATTTTTGCGAAACAGCAGTCCGAGAGTTACTGTTAAACCATCCTTACCCTGCTCGTAACCCCGAGCAAAATATCGCTGATTTTTATGCACAAATTGCCGCCAATGAACGAGGAGTGCAAGAACTGCGTAAAATGGTTTCCCAGTATGGACTTGAGGCAGTGCAAGCTTACATGAAATTTGTCCAAGATAATGCCGAGGAGTCAGTTAGACGGGCAATTGATGTTCTCAAGGATGGCTCATTTTTTTATGAAATGGATAGTGGTGCAAGAATTCAAGTTAAAGTGGCAATTAATCGAGAAAATCGCAGTGCAATTATTGATTTTACTGGCACATCTGGGCAACTAAACAGTAACTTTAATGCTCCCAAAGCTGTAACTCAAGCAGCAGTTTTATACGTCTTCCGTACTCTTGTTGATGATAGTATTCCCCTAAACGCCGGGTGTCTTAAACCTTTAGAAATTATCATTCCTGAAGGCTGTATGCTCAACCCAACCTACCCAGCAGCAGTGGTAGCAGGTAATGTAGAAACATCTCAAACCATTGTTGATGCTTTATATGGTGCTTTGGGTGTGAGTGCTGCTTCTGCCGGAACGATGAATAATTTTACTTTCGGTAATGAGCGTTATCAATATTATGAAACCATCTGCGGTGGTTCTGGCGCAGGGGATAAATTTGATGGTACTGATGCAGTCCAAACCCACATGACTAACTCCCGCTTGACCGATCCAGAAATTTTAGAAACTCGTTATCCTGTGCAAATAGAAAGCTTTTGTCTGCGTCCCGATAGCGGCGGTAAAGGAAAATATTCAGGTGGTAACGGTGTGATTCGCCGCATCAAGTTTCTTGAACCAATGACAGCTAATATTCTTTCTGGTCATCGCCGTGTCCCTCCCTTTGGATTATATGGTGGGGAAGCTGGACAAGTCGGACGCAACTGGATAGAGCGTCAAGATGGCACACAAGAGAATTTAGACAGCACAGCAACAGTCGAGATGCTATCTGGAGATGTCTTTGTGATAGAAACCCCTGGTGGTGGTGGATTTGGTTCAATCCGTAATTCACCTTGGTATTGAGCCGATATCTGAATAAGTGCGATTCGTTCTGGAGAAACCCATTTCATCCTCATATATTTTTTCGCTAGTTTGTAAATTAGCATTATCGCCGCAGCCTCTAACGCTTGGGCGTTGTTCATAGCGTTAGCGAGATTCTTCAAAGCCATACCCATGAGTCGTAAGCATTCTTGTGCATTCTCTTTTGGGGATTCCTGGGCCAGCGATCATTGTCTGCTCTAACGCCTGTTTCACCCGCTTGTTCAACGCTTTGGTAGCCTGCTGCGTCATGGTATTTCCCCACTGTTGAGAAGGGCGCTGTTGAACCGCGTTTTCCAATTCCTGAATGCGCTGCTGAAGTTGTTGATTCTCAATCTCCAGCTTTCTCAACCCTTCCATTTCAGAAAGCCGTTGCTGCAACCGGATATTTTCTTCTTTCTGTTGCTTGAATAGTTGTTGCAGAGATTGGATTTGCTCTTGTACCTGGGCTTCGGCTCTGGCTTTGGCCTCTGTTTGCAAACCAATCTTCAACTCTTGCTCCAGGCGCTCTAACTCATGCCTATGCTGTTCTTTGATTTGAGCGATCGCTTCCATATATTCTGGTGGATAGTTCTGCTCTCTGGGGAATGGAACGCTGGGGGCATCTAAATCGGTGTTGTTGATGAGCAGCCTCTCACCATCAGCAAAGGTAACAATCTGCTGCCAATGATTCGGAGCCGAAGCTTCAATCACTCCCGAATCCCCATACCTTGGGTGTGATTCTTGTGAAACAGTCACAGAATTACACAATTGCGTTTGGGGTTTTCGCTTTTTGTGGCGCGTTTAACCGTTGGTGCGACTTGCTGCACCGCTTTAGCGAAGTCTGCGGCAGTGGGGAAGGGTTTTTCTTTGGCTGCGATCGCAAACAAAGCGTGGTTTGTAAAAGTTGAAACGAGCTATTTGCCTTAAATTACAAAATTGTTCATTTGTCTAGTGCAATAACTTTATTCTTAACGCCTTATGTGAATTAAAAATGCCCTACCGATAGCAAGGGTTTCAGGCTGTGGTTTAGCCAAGATGTTTAGCTATGTTGACGTATTTACGCCTTTCCAGACTCCAACTCACATAAGCCGTTCTTAATATAATTTCATGTTTTAATAGAATTTTACGTTACTGAATAGTAATCTCTACCACCAGATAGATAAAAATCTTTTAATATCAAGCAAATACCTTTTAAAATACTATAGATAATATATTCTTTTTTATAAATTTCTTGAAAGTTCTTGTCTTATGCATATTCAGATTAAAGTCGTTAAGGACTGTTACCAAAATAGAAATATTGCATAAAAGCTAGAGAAAATCTCGAAATCTAGCTATTGGACAAAAATCAAATAGCTCAATTGTCTGTTTTTACATTCTTTAAAAACAGTTGTAAAATCCTGTTAAGACAGAATTTTGTAACTATTATGATCTAATCAATGGTTGGTTTTTGGCATTTTATAACATAAGTACCTAGATTTTCACAACACAATATTTAAGATTTTCCTGACATCAATCAGAGATGTCAGGTTGACGTAAATCATTGAACTTGTAAAAACAATGCACAAAACAAAATCTTCAAAGACTGACTTATCTACCTATTCCAATTCCCCAGCGCTAAATTCATTCTCACAATTAGCGCATAGACCTTATGGTAGCGAAATCCAAAAAGCATCAGTTGCAGCTAAAACACCAACTGGTATAGAGAATGAAGCCTTTGCAGAACAACAGATGGAAGCAACTGGACTTGAAATACAAGCCAAGTATGACACGATTACGCCCGAAGGACAGGAGCGCCTAACAGTTTTGCAAGCCAAGATGGACGGATTATTGAATTCTCGACTGTCACACGCAACCCGATTTGGTCATAATATTGCCAATATTCCACTTCGTAGACCACATATATCAACTCCAATACAAGCAAAACTGACCATTGGAGAGCCTGGAGATAAGTATGAGCAAGAGGCGGACGAAACTGCGCGTCAGGTAGTCCAAAGGATTCATCAACCACAGAGCGAAAAACTCCAGCGAGAGTCATTGCCCGAAGAAGAAGAGGAATTGCAAATGAAACCGGAGCGCAGTATACAGCAAGAGTCTCTGCCAGCCGAAGAAGAGGAACTACAAATGAAGCCGATGGTGCAGCGTGTGGCAGACGGTGGTATGGCAGCATCACCTGATTTAGAAACATCAATACTACAAGCAAGGGGTGGTGGACAGTCCCTCGCTGACAATATTCGGCAGCCTATGGAGCAAGCCTTTGGGACTGATTTTAGTGGGGTGAAGGTTCACACGGGTACTCAGGCAGACCAATTGAATCAATCGATACATGCAAAAGCGTTTACGACGGGGCAGGATGTGTTCTTTCGACAGGGGGCGTATGAGCCAGGAAGTCAAGAGGGGCAGAAGTTGTTGGCGCATGAGTTGACTCATGTAGTGCAGCAGGGTGAGGGAAGGGCGCAGGGAAAGCAGTTGCCATCTGATACTCCACACTCGGCAGAGATAGAGATGCAGAGACAGCCTTATGGGAAAACGGAACAACGGGAGAAGATATCGGAAGAAAATAAGGAAATCCAGCGAAACGCTAGTGTGCAGATGGAAAACAAAACTGGATTACCGGACAACCTGAAAGTGGGGATTGAGAATTTGTCAGGGTTGGCGATGGATGATGTGCGGGTACATTACAACTCACCCAAACCAGCCGAGTTGAATGCGTTGGCGTATACGCAAGGCAGCGATATTCACGTCGCGTCGGGACAGGAACAACATCTGCCGCACGAAGCATGGCATGTCGTCCAGCAGACGCAGGGACGAGTAAAGCCAACAATGCAGATGAAGGATGGGGTGGGGGCCAATCACGAGGAAGGGATGGAAAAGGAGGCGGATGTGATGGGGGCAAAGGCACTACAATCTCTTAAAAATCCGTATCAAAAATTGGGCTTAAAAGAGGTGTTTCCTCAGTCTAGTCCGACGGTACAGGCATTTGGGTGGGAAGAAATATGGAGTATGGCTGAGGGATTTGGTCTATCGTCGGTGATGGTGTATACTGCGGTAGCAGTTGTCGGGCTCTCAGCGTTGTATTTATTGTTGAAAAACAGTAAAAGTAAGGAAGAAGCCTTATTGAAGGTGCAAAAGGCAACAGGGGAAGCGCATGAAGAAACTTATAAGAAAGAAAGAAATGTTATTAAAAAGGGAGAAAAATTTCAAGAACCGGCAAATCTAGATGAGTTAAGGGCTTATATTAACAAACAACAATTTCCTCCTTACGCCACAACGAACGGAGAAAAAAGAAATTGGGCGTTTATCACAGCTAAGAAATACACCAGGGATGAGAAGAAGATACAGAAGTTTGTCCAGCTTGTCAGGAACGTGACAGAGCAACAAATGCTGACCAGTGAACCAAATGAGAGTTATAGCGCACCAAGGTCTGTGGAGCCGATTCCCATAGGTGTGAATGCCGGGCGTAGCAAGATAAAGACCAGAGGTGTATCAGCCAACCCGCCCGCTAATGCAGTCCAACAGCCAATGCAAATATTACCACCGCCTGGGTACACATTACAAAATGATAGCACTGGTACCACCGCATACATCAATAATCCCAATAATCACCAGTTTGGGGGAGTGGCGCTCGACCATATAGTGTCAGTAGCGAACAACGGAAATTCTACGCGTTTACATCGTTCAACTAAAATGAAGGGGACAAATATTCGCACTTATGTCCATCCATCTGATCACGAGTTATACACAGTGACCCGGGATGGACAGCATACAGATGGAATAGGTATGATCACCGTATATGAGATAGGGGAAGTACGAGGGGGAGAGCATCGGTTTCGATGAGTCATCAATGACGATTGTAGAAGCCGTTTTAAATTTCCATCCACGAAAATAATATCTTAGGACTAGCCTTTTCAAGGTGTTGTGTAATGGCTTGATTTGTAGTTTGTTTATGCATAGGTGAAACTCTGTTGGGTTGAGAATCGAAATGTTGCGCTTGGAAGGTGTTTAAGCGATTTATAAAAGAAAGTCCAGTTTCCGTAATGGTTCGCAGGCTTTTAGAAAAAGTGTTATGTCCCAAAATTCTGGATGAACTGTTTGAACGTAGTGCAAAAACCCAGTACACTCGCGCTGCTTATAAGTGGGGATGGCAGCGAGTCGCAGATTACGCCATCAACACAAGCGATACCCCACTGCGGAAACTTCACCAGCAACTTCTTGATCATTATCACCAGCGCTCGATCATCCCAACACTCCTGCAAGAAGTCAAACCCCGGATTCTGCCCCGAATTTCCTGCCACCTTGAGTTTCTGCATACGTTCCGGCCGCAGACTTGACCTCGCTACAAAGTCATAGTAAAACACTTTTCAAACAACCTCTAAGCTCTTTTAGAGGATGTTTATAAATTTTTCAGGTAGGCTCATTTGAGACTTTAATAACCAGTTTTCCCTTTTTGTTACCGTCGAAAAGTTTTAGGATCGCCTTGGGTGCATTTTCCAAGCCTTCGACAATCTCAAGAGCATATTTAATTTGCCCCTGGTTTAGCCACTTTCCAATCTCTGCTATCGCTTCATGAAATCGGGGAATATAATCCAAGATAATAAATCCCTGGACGAGAGCGCGTTTCATGAGAATTTGGCTGTAATTATATGGGCCAGGAACAGGCTTTGAAGCATTATAAGTTGAGATTAAACCGCATAAAGGCAGGCGGGCGTGCAGATTAATTTTGGTTAGGACGGCATCAAGGATTATTCCGCCAACATTGTCAAAATACACATCGATTCCATTGGGACAAGCTTGAGCTAATGCTTTTTCTAAATCTCCAGTTTTATAGTTAATTGCTGCATCAAAGCCAAGTTCTTCTGTAAGCCAACGGCACTTTTCATCACTGCCAGTTATACCAACTACCCGACAACCCTTAATCTTGGCAATTTGTCCAACAATGGAACCAACTGCCCCAGCTGCGGCTGAAACGACCACAGTTTCTCCAACTTTTGGCTGTCCTATATCTAATAACCCAAAATAAGCTGTAAAACCAGTAGCTCCCAGTGGCCCGGTAAATGCGTTGAGCGGACAAGGTAGAGGATTAGGTAATCGCGTCAGCGAAAAGCCACTGTTTCCAAGGGCGATCGCGTAATCTTGCCATCCTAGCAACCCAGAAACCAAATCTCCCTTTTCAAAATTGGGATTTTTGGACTCTTCAACCACACCTATAATACTGCCACGCATAACTTCCCCAATTTCAATAGGAGGCATATATTGCTCTATATCGCTCATCCAGATCCGATTGGTAGGATCTAGTGACAGATATATAGTACGTACCAGCACCTCATCATCTTTTGGGCTGGGGATTGGCTCTTCTCGGTACTCAAAATCGCTTTCTTTAATGTCACCAACGGGACGAGCAGCTAATAGAAACTGTCGATTTATCGCTCTAGTCATAAGTTTTTGTTGGGTGTGACTGAGAGTTGGTCAGAGTCAATACAGACTTCCTTGGCTTTTTCTAGGTCTTCTAGCATCATTTTACTTTAGCATCTCACTTCACCAGCACACCATCAACAATCGTGATGCCCCACTGCCCAAACTTCGTCACCAATTTTTTGATCGCAATTTGCTTTCGCGGGATCATCATTCCAGCACTCTTGCAAAAAGTCAAACCCCGAATTTTGCTCCGAATTCGCCGCAACTTTTGCGCCACTTGGATCAACCTCGTAAATAGCTAGCTATTTGATTAGCGATCGCATGAAACCGCAACATGAATAGTATCGCTAGCCATCGCAATCAAGCAACACCCCATCAATACAAGCCATCCCCCACTACGTATACTTCGCCAGTAGTTTCTTGATCACTATCACCAGCGCCGGATAATCCCAGCATTCCTGCAAGAATCCAAAACCCGGATTCTGCCCCGAATTCGCCGCAACGCATCAGTTTCTGCATACGCGACTGTCGCATATTTGACCGTGCTACAAAGTCATAGTAAAACACTTTTCAAACAATCTCTTAAACATTGGATATCAAAAATGTTTCTAACGTTAGTGAGGAAAAGACTCCCAATTCATCATAATTAGCAATTAGTTGATGCATTTCGGAATTATTAATCAACCAATTGGCGATTACAGAAAAAGGAGTGCCTATACTGATTGAACTATGACAATTAATAGAAACACCGTCAGGTAAATAGTAATATTTATGCCCTTCTTTATGCCAATTAAATTGAGTGACTATTGGTTCGGAAATCTTCAGATTGGGAGTAATAGTCATAGATATCCCTTGCCAATTACCACTAAAATTACGTTCTGGTAATTGATTTAATTCAGTTGACCAGTATTTACTAGGAAATCCATTACAATCTTCACGAATATTTGCGGTATGAAATAAATTTCCGCTCTCGTCGTAAACAATACCTACACTATGCCGTAAATCTTCATATCGAAAGAATAATTCTATCCCAAAATACGAGTTAGGTTTTAACTTCACTGTTGCCCAAGTAGCATGACCCTCAGCAAAGAAATATCCTCGCATAGTCTCGCGTGATGGGTGAAAAAGTCCATTATCTAAGCTATTTGACAGAAAATTAAATTCCCAACTCTCTTGCTTATTTTCGCCATTTGTATAAATATAAGTATTAGTATGAACGATTTTAGTCTTTTCTGGATTGCTTTTAAAACTTCTCAGACTTTGAAATGATTCTTTGACATCACCAACTGGTGTATATCGCGTCCAAATTCCATGCCAATTGAGCAAATGATTAGTACAATAATTCCAATTTCGTTCTTTTGCATCCATAATATTTGTGTCCAAAATATATTTAAAATCTCCCTTTTAAAAATAGTATTATGATCCATACCAAATCACCAACGGCAAAGAAATACTGATAGAGACAGCATGGCGTTGGGAGTGGAAACGAGTGCTGGAATATGCTAGTAGTTGAAGTGCGACGCCGAATAGCCCGTCGCAGACATCGCTATTCATTCCAATCAACCAACACCGATTTTCTTTACGAATCAGCTCTGAGTCTCTAACAACAACTTTAAATGCCTGGGAATAGGCGCTCTCGAATTTCAGATGAACATCAATGTATATGGATTGATCTACATGGCTCAGGCGTTTGCCCCGGTACTCAAAGCCAATGCAGGTGGTGTCTTTGCCCAAATCAATTCTGTTGCTTCGCTTAAAGGTTTCCCCGACTCTGCCACTTACTGTGCCTCAAAAGCTGCGGCCTATTCAATCACCCAGACATTACGAGAACTATTGAGTGAGCAGGACACGCTTGTGCTAAGTGTTCACCCTGGCCCGATTGCCACGGATATGGGCGATGCGGCAGGAATGAGTGAGGTTGCACAGCCACCAACACTTGTGGCAGACGGGATAATAAAAGCTCTCAAAGCTGGGGATTTTCACGTCTTTCCTGACTCGATAGCTAAACAAATGGGCGATGCTTATAAGAGCTTTGCCCAAAATGTCGTTGAGGTGTCATCAAGTTAATGACATTGCAGGGTAATGCTCTAGACAAGGAAATCTGGGTATTAAACAGCAAGCCCAAACTCTTCTCGATTGATGAACAAGCCAATCACAGTATCATGCATCAAATCTATTTAAAATAGGAAATTACAATACTAAATTTATTGCAGCGATATGGCGCGAATCTTATACTATGCACAGCGTTCACCTTACGCTCGGAAAGTGAGAATTGTCCTGGCACAGAAGCAGCTACCTTACGAACCCAAAGAAACAGACATTAACAATAAACCTCCAGAATTTCTCAGTTTATCTCCCATCGGGAAAGTTCCGGTATTGGTGGATGAAAATGGTCTCGTTTTTTGGGATTCAACGCTGATTGTGGAGTATCTAGACGAGACTTATCCTCAGCCGAGTTTTTATCCAGGTTCGCGCATTGAACGTTTGTATTGTCGTCAGGGGGAAGAGTTAGCAGACAGTTTAATAGATAATGTTGTGGGATTGTGGTACGAAACCCGTAAAGGAAATCAAGCTGATTTTGGCACCCAATCTAAATATCAGTCCAGCATTAATCGCCTTTTAGGTGTTTTTGAGCAAAAGTTGACTAACTCAGCCTACCTATTAAATGAAACTCTAAGTGCTGTTGATGTTGCAGCTATATCAGGGTTGGGTTACTACAGCCTCAGATTTGGTCATAATTGGCAGCAAGAGTATCCTAAATTGAGGCAATGGTTTGAGCTATTGCATCAACGTAAGTCGATTGACTCTACCATGCCAAAAGCATAAAGCAATGTAGCTGACTTTAATCACTTGAGTTTTTACAAGATATCGTAGCAATTATATTCACCTATTCAATAGAAAGAGTAATTAATGATGACCGAACGAGAATTTCCGAACTGGGAAGCGCTCTATCAAGAACAAGCCGTTGAAACCATGCCCTGGTTCAACCCTAGCTTAGATCCAGATGTCGAAGAAGCGCTCCTTACCCTTGAACTGAGCAATGGTTCAGTGCTGGATTTGGGAACAGGGCCCGGAACTCAAGCGCTTGCTCTAGCCGAACGAGGATTTCAGACGATGGGAACAGATTTGTCAGAGGCGGCCATTCGTCAGGCGGCAGCAAAAGCAAGCCAAAAGGGATTAGAAATTTCGTTTCAGCAAGATGATATTCTCAACAGTTGTTTGCAACAATGTTTCGATTTGATTCTCGACAGAGGATGCTTCCATGTTCTGCCACCCCAAAGCTATGGTACTTACGTGCAAACAGTCGCAAGCTTATTAAAGCCTAAGTGCTACCTATTACTGAAATGCTTCTCTCAAGAGGAAACAAGAGAACAAGGGCCTTACCACTTTAGCCCAGAGGAGATTGGGCAGATATTCAAAGAACGATTTCATCTGCGTTTGGCTAAACAAACGGTCTATCATGGGATACTCGATCCCCTTCCCAAAGCACTCTTTTGCATCCTAGAAAAGTATTGATTTTTTTGCACAAATTTATCAGCTTCACTGAGAACGAGCAGCGATCGCCTCACTCGACTATTTAAAATTTTAGGCAGACACAAAACCCTACCCCTGCATCTCAAACCGCTGGATCATCTCGGTCAACGCCACCGCCTCACCTAAAGCGCGTGTACACAATCTCACCAGACATTGCAATCACAATTCGCTGTTTCTTCGCCCACTCGAACCAAGCAATCGCAGTAGATTTGGCCTGTTGTGCTTCCGCTTTCCTCCCCTCCTTACAAGCAGCCACAAACACAGCTTCCGGTGATTTTATCCCAATCCTCGTTCGCAAAGCCTCCTTCAAAGTCAGCGATCGCACTCTGGTACTGCAATGAAGGGCAATTGCGTTGCTCATCCCACTTCACCCAATACTGGTCGGGTTTTGGGGAAAATGGGAAAGAAAAAACTTTCAACCTAGACCCAGTAACCTTTTTCCCAAACCCAATTCCGAGTTAAAAATGCACAAAGCGAGCAGCATTGCCATAGCAATTCATGAATCTCCATCTCTAATCTCTACAAAAATTTTTCAACAATGATTTCGTCTATATATCTGCTGTTAATTTTGGCTTGTCTTTTGGCTGTACCAATAATTCCAAAACCAAGGTTTTGGTAAGTAGCTAATGCCGCCATATTATCTGCACGAATATAAGTAAGCAGTTTTTCGTACCCACGCTGACGCGCAAGCTCAAACGTAGCATTAAATAAACTTGTAGCTACTTTTTGGCGTCGATATGACAGATCAATATAAGTTCCTAGCACTCCCACATGATCAAAGGCATGGGTGTAGTTAGCAAATGGTTCCATACTTTGAAATCCTACAACCTTTTGCTCGTGATAACAGAGAGCTACGTGGAATACTCCACGTATTGGAAAGTGTAAAATATAATCACGTTCAGCCTCGACAGTCAAGGGTGTATCAAACGCTGTGTATACTCCAGCCTCAATAATTGGATTCAAAATGCTGACAATAGCTTCAGCATCGTTAAGTTCAACTTCTCGAACCAATAAATCCACGTTCAATTACCTTTTAGCATTAACTCTTAAAGTTAATCAATACTCTGTCTGCAATTGCAAGACCCTACTGTGGAAACTTCACCAGCAATTTCTTGATCACAATCTGCTTTCGCCGGATCGTCATTCCAACACGAGAGCAAGAAATCAAACCCCGGATTCGCCGCAACCTTGAGTTTCTGCATACGCGACTGTCGCATATTTGACCGCGCTACAATCGCCTCATGCGACCATTTTTCAGCACTGGGGACAGGTGCGGCAGAACTTTTACCTTCATCACCCCTGTAACAATTGCATAAAAATATGCTGCCGCAGTTTCAACAATAGAAGTGATGGTCAGTTTATCCAGTAGAGACACGATGGCAGTTCCGTATGAGCGATCGCAGTAAACTTGACCTGTTGTGTCTCAGGTTTCCTCCCGTAGCTATAAACAGTAATAAACATGGCTTCCAGTACATTTGATTCCTGAATTCTGGTAGATATCGCACCGAAACTTCAGCTTGATTCAAGGTTCACGTAGACCGTAGAAAAATCCAGTCGCTTCAAGTCTTCTGCATGAATCAGTACTTGCAGGTAGCCAGCATCGCTAAACATCACCTCAACTGCTCTGCTAGACTCAACTTGCAACAAGTTGTGCCAGTTCTGGGCGCGAGTCATGTCTAAGGTCTGCCGTTGCTCGTAGTTGTAAAGCCATTCGGGGTTCACCTCCCTAACTATATAAGCATCCTCCCGTGGATCATGCCCAATGCCCGAAACATGACCCAGCAGCTTACCGACACTGTTTTCACTGAGAGTTCTACCCAAATCATTTAACTTGAGTTCGTCCAAGTTGAGACGAGCGCACAGTCGCTCAAAATCATTTGTTGCCCAACGCGGGATATCGGGAAACAACTCAAACTCTAGACGGTGAGTTATTAAATTATCGTACCAATCTGTAATCAAACGAGTATCTTGGCTTAAATGTATCGGCTCTAAAGGTTCGCTCCCATCATAAAATACTAGTTGTTCGGCACTATTAGAGCTTTCCGAAGCAAACAGATAAAGCATTCCCCGCTTTGTCAAAGGATTGTCTGGAAAAGTGGGTAATTCAGCAAAGTTAATCTGCAAGATAAAGCAAAGGTATCTGTCTGAAGAAGTGTTTCGGGGCCAGGGAATAGACAAGGGCAAATCGGGAATTCCCCCGATACGGCTTTGCCCTTTATGTCCTGGTTCTTTCATTTTTGGCAAGCAGCGCGGAGGGACACAAAATCCCCAATCGACTTTGCTTGACATATTTAGCAAGCTTGATACAATTAGCAAATGAGTCAAGAATTAAGTAAATTAGGTTCATTTCTGGCTTCTGTTCGTCAGCATCAAAAATTGACGTTGCGTGCGGTTGAAACTCAAACAGGTATTTCCAATGCTTATCTTAGTCAGTTAGAGACAGGTAAAATTCGTTCGCCTTCTCCAGCTATCTTGCGTAAACTTAGTGATTTTTATGAAATTCCCTATACATCTATTTTGGAACTTGCTGGATATCCAGTGCCGGAGGGCGGAAAACTAGATACATCCCTGACGGATCTCGCTGCTAGATTAGGGCCAGTTACTTCTGAAGAAGCAGATGAACTAGCTGATTACCTCAAATATCTGCGTTCAAAACAAAATAAGCGAAAAATTTGATTATGTGGTCTTTATCTGCCGCAAAAACGTTCAAAAAGTGCCAACGACAGTGGTACTACAAAAACTGCCTTGCTAACTGGAAGGCAAAAGATCCTCTCCGTCATAAGGCTTATTTACTGAGCAAATTGCACAGTATTAGTTCTTGGCGAGGCAGTATTGTAGATTCTGTAATTAGTGAAGTTATTGTTCCTATATTAAAAGCAAAACAAACTCCTTCGCTGGCTGTTGCTCAACAGAAAGCTATAGATTTGTTTGACCGACAACTCAGATTTGCTCGGCAGCATCCCCTGTATCAGCCAGGGCTGTCACCCTCTAAAATAGGTTCAGATTTTGCTGTATTTCACTGTATGGAGTATGGCGGGGAAATTCCAGATGCAGAGATAAAGAAGGCAAAAGAAGAAATCGGCCAAGCATTAGTAAACTTATTTACTATGTCTGAAATTTGGTCGGAACTGAAGACATCCCTGTATATTGTCTCTCAACCCCCATTGTCATTTTCACATACTGATGAAACGGTTCGAGCTATACCCGACCTCATTGCCTTCTATGCTAATAAGCCGCCATTAATTATTGATTGGAAAGTCCATTTTTTTGGCGTTTACAGAGCTTGGATGCAACTTGGAATTTATGCCTTAGCTTTAAGCCAAGGAAAACCACACAAAGGCTTTCCGAAATTTCCGCAATGGGAAGTTACTGACTTTCGGCTTTGGGAAGTTCAATTACTAACAAATCATATCCGACATTATGAATTAGACGAAACACGTATCGCTCAAATCGATAATTCCATAGCGGAAAGTATTACTGCAATGCAATTGCTCGTGGGAGATGCAAAAAAAGTGACTCTCGATCCTATGGATTTTTTAACAGCTTCTTCCCCTGAAATATGCCAGTTCTGTAACTATCAATCAATTTGTTGGGAGTCTGTGTAATGGGTATCGAAAGTAATGTCTTTCCATTCTTAAACCTTGCTGAACTAACAACTCGATATCGACTTTATGAAATAAGGGGACTTAAGCGCCATGCTGAATACTATCAGAATCAGCAGAATTTAATTCATCGTTTGAGTTATTTACTAAAACATCCTGTCACTATTATTGAAGATGATGATAAACCTTATTTAGTTCTTTCTGATGATGCACCCGAGCCGCCAGAGCGCTTTCAAATTATTAGAGGAATTGTCTATTTCAAATCAACTGGTAAGACCTTAACTCTAGATTACTCATTACGCACTACACAAAATGATAAGATTTGTTGGCGCTTTCTCCATTTTATGGTGCAATCTTCTTTGTTTGGAAATGCACAGTTGTGGCAATCTAGCGCCGGAAAACCTTTTTTTGAGAAGGTTCCGTATCAAAAGTTTGGTGCGATCTCAATGTTTCGAGGATTTTCAGTCCGTCCATTTTTTATGGAATGTGGAGAAATTGGACTTTGTGTTGATGTGCAACATAAGTTTATCAGCCAATATTCTTTACCTAGTTACTTAACAGAGCAATCATTTCAGCAGTACAAAGCAAAGCACTGTATTTACCATTATGGGCATCAATGGTATGAAATTCAATTGAGTGAGCTTTCTGATTTGAATGCAATGGAAGAAAGAGTTCCAGACGGGAATAATTGGATTCCTTTACTTGACTACATCATAAAAAATTCTCGTAAACCAATTCCAGAAGATTTGGCATCCATATCCCAAGATGCAGCTGTAGTTCATTATTTCAATAATCAGAATCAAGATCGGGCAGCGATTGCCGCATTGTGTTACTTAGTTTATGACACAACAGATCCTGCGGTTCAAAAATATCATTCACATACTATTTTAAAACCTGAAACCCGCTATTATGCGATTAGTAAACTCGTTGAAAAGTACCTCCGAGAAATTAAATTTGGCAATATTACGCTTAAAGTTGCCTGCATACCTGAACAGGTTTCAGAGAAAAAATTTACACTTCCAGATTACAGATTTGGTAATAACTATTGCTTATCTGTTCGCGGTACTGAAGGCGTAACACAAGTAACTTTAGAGCAACTTGGGCGGAAAAGATTAGAACTTTTGAGTAGCCCAAACGCCGGAGTGTATGTACAAGAACCGTTTGATCGCCAATATTTTTTACTACCTCAAACTATTGGAGAAAGTTTTGGCTCTGAGTTTGTTCAGGATCTTACAAAAACTATAAATCAAATCTATCCGACAGGTGGTGGCTACAAACCTCAAATTATTTATTACCCAGATCGTGGATTCCGTACTTACATTGAGCAAGGTCGAGCCATTCTGAAGACAGTAGAGGAACAGCAACTTCAGCCGGGCTATGGCGTTGTGATGCTAAACTGCACCCCTACTTTTGCACGTCAACACGATCCTCTTGCAGCTTTAGTGGTTAGGGAATTAAGGGACTTCCAAAGAATAAATTATTCCAAGAAAAACAAGAAATATGTTTTCTCAA
>NZ_JABXKN010000079.1:0-26005 GCF_017115065.1 Nostoc sp. JL23 | reverse complement strand
ACGACCTATATTCATCAATTCACTATTTTGTTATTCTGTCAATGCGTAAGTCCTAATCTCTTCAAAAATTCAGTCCTGCGGGTAGAGTTTTCTATTGCTGGGATAACTGGCAAGCTGGCAAAGTTTTATTAGTATTTGATGATGTCAAAAACTGGAAGCAAATTCAACCCTATCTGCCACTCCAAGGTTCTCGGTTTAAGGTGTTAATTACCACTCGTCTAAATACAGGGTTAGTATATCCATCACTGCCGTTAGGTCAATTGTCACCAGATGGAGCCTTAGAATTATTAACAACCCTGCTGGGAAAAGATAGGGTTGAGAAAGAATTAGAGTTTGCTAAAGGTCTTTGCCGATTTGTGAATTATGTACCAATTGGACTTTACCAAATAGCAGCACAGTGCCGAGAGCCAGGGAGAGTATTATGCTAGCAGACATTCTCGCACGGCTACAAAAGCAAGCATCAGCAGGTGAGTCTGGTGTAGCAGCAGCTTTTGAGTTGAATTGGCAAAGCTTAGAACCAGAGGCGCAAAAATTGGCTTGTCTATTGAGTTTATTTGCTTTGGCTCCTATCCCTTGGTCTTTGGTAGAATCAGCAGCAAGTTATAGCCATTGGGAATTTGACCTCAAAGCTAACTGCACTGTTTTAGTTGAGTGTTATTTGCTGCAAGAATTGGCAGAGGACACGTATCAAGTTCATGAACGCATTCGGGAATTATTGCGGCAGAAGTTAGAAGAATTAGCTGAAGCCAACGAACTCAAGCGTGGCTATTGTCAAGCAATGGTAGCCGTAGCAAAAGATATTTCTGAGACACCCACATTGATAGAATTTCCTAAAGTAACCCTGTCCATCCCTCACCTTGCGGAAGTTGTCACAGTTTACCAAGCTTGGTTAAGCGATGAGGATTTAATCTCACCATTTGAGAGCTTGGTTAGATTTTACGCAGTTCAAGGAGCCTATGAGCAAGTTTTGCCTTGGGGTAAACAAAGTTTCTTAGCTACTAAAGAACGTTTGGGCGAAGAACACCCCGATGTGGCAACTAGCCTGAACAATTTGGCACTCCTCTACGAATTACAGGGAAGGTACAGCGAAGCCGAACCTTTGTGCATCCAAGCTTTGGCGATGAGAAAACGCCTGCTGGGGGATGAACACTCAGATGTGGCAACTAGCCTGAATAATTTGGCAAAACTCTACAAATCACAGGGAAGGTATAGCGAAGCCGAACCTTTGTATATCGAAGCTTTGGCGATGAGAAAACGTCTGCTGAGGGATGAACACTCAGATGTGGCAGAAAGCCAGGACAATTTGGCACTCCTCTACGAATTACAGGGAAGGTATAGCGAAGCCGAACCTTTGTGCATCCAAGCTTTGGCGATGAGAAAACGCCTGCTGGGGGATGAACACTCAGATGTGGCAACTAGCCTGAATAATTTGGCAAAACTCTACAAATCACAGGGAAGGTATAGCGAAGCCGAACCTTTGTATATCGAAGCTTTGGCGATGAGAAAACGTCTGCTGAGGGATGAACACTCAGATGTGGCAGAAAGCCAGGACAATTTGGCACTCCTCTACGAATTACAGGGAAGGTATAGCGAAGCCGAACCTTTGTGCATCCAAGCTTTGGCGATGAGAAAACGCCTGCTGGGGGATGAACACCCGGATGT
The DNA here is from genome assembly GCF_017115065.1 of Nostoc sp. JL23. NCBI lineage: Bacteria > Bacillati > Cyanobacteriota > Cyanophyceae > Nostocales > Nostocaceae > Nostoc > Nostoc sp. JL23. The sequence goes on along the minus strand of NZ_JABXKN010000079.1, from coordinate 24,343 downwards.
GGCAACTAGCCTGAACAATTTGGCAGCACTCTACGATTCACAGGGAAGGTACAGCGAAGCCGAACCTTTGTACATCCAAGCTTTGGCAATGACAAAACGCCTACTGGGGGATGAACACCCAGATGTGGCAACTAGCCTGAACAATTTGGCATTTCTCTACTATTCACAGGGAAGGCACAGCGAAGCCGAACCTTGGTATATCGAAGCTTTGGCGATGAGAAAACGCCTGCTGGGGGATGAACACCCAGATGTGGCAACTAGCCTGAACAATTTGGCCGCACTCTACAATTCACAGGGAAGGTACAGCGATGCTGAACCTTTGTACATCCAAGCTTTGGCGATGAGAAAACGTCTGCTGGGGGATGAACACCGTTATGTGGCAACTAGCCTGAACAATTTGGCAAAACTCTACAAATTACAGGGAAGGGACAGCGAAGCCGAACCTTTGTACATTCAAGCTTTGGCGATCGCTGAACAAGGGTTGGGGGCAAATCATCCCAATACAATAACCATTCGTAAAAATCTGGAAGACTTGCGGCGGAATCGTCAGCCTTGATTCAGGAGAATGGTTGCTTTTGTCTCCCGTTGGTTTCAGTAATTTAGGTAATCTGCACCGGGTGTCTTACCCGCCTGGGATTCAAATCCCAGTCTAATAAGTAGGCAAGATAATTAATTACACAATGTCATTGCAAATACAGTGAAGCAAAATAAAGCGATCGCAACGCCTAGAACTACTTCTCTACGATATGATCTGCGAAGGGTGCGATCGCAATAACTGTAAATATTTTTATTTCTCTACTTAATGAGCCTCTGAACTCCGTCAACGAGTCTTTTATCTCCGTTAACGAGTGTTTTATCTCCGTCAACGAGTCTTTTATCTCCGTTAACGAGTGTTTTATCTCCGTCAACGAGTCTTTTATCTCCGTTAACGAGTGTTTTATCTCCGTCAACGAGTCTTTTATCTCCGTTAACGAGTGTTTTATCTCCGTCAACGAGTCTTTTATCTCCGTTAACGAGTCTTTTAGCTCCGTCAACGAGTCTTTTATCTCCGTTAACGAGTCTTTTAGCTCCGTCAACGAGTATTTTAACTCCGTTCACGAGGCTTTTATCTCCGTTAACGAGTATTTTAGCTCCGTTCACGAGGCTTTTATCTCCGTTAACGGGTTATAGAGATAGCGATCGTGGTTAATTGCACCATCTGTTACATCACATTCCACAGGATTTGAACCTAAATCCCAAATAGAAGATGTTTGTTTGATGCTAGTAATAATAATTTTTCCATTTTCTTGAATAATCTCAAACTCTTGGTTTTCTCCTAATAGTTCTTTAGGAATTAATAATCCGTTTTCTGTTGCTGTTAATTTCACCTTTAATTACGTCGATTTAGTTTATAAGCTAATCAAATGAATTTGCTTTAGGGAGGGCAAGATGCCCACCCTACAAAATTGGATAAGGCTTACCAGTTACCTACAGGTTGAGCATCATGAGAAAACATAGAAGGATCGATTGAAATGCCCAATCCTTCAGCTACACGACGACCATAAGAAATATCTGCCCGGAAGAAGTGGCAAAGTTGGCGCATTTGGATGTCCTCCCTTGCTTGAGAGAGACTGCCGACAATATTTTTAGCCAGACGCTCTTGCTGTTCAGGAGTTAGTAACCGATACAGATTACCTGCTTGGGTATAATCGTCATTTCCTTCACGATGACTGTAACGATCGACTGTGACATCGCCCAAATGACTAGGTGGTTCTGCATAAGCTGGATTTTCTTTGGGCGTACCCTCAGCACTATTCGGTTCATAGTTAGGAACGCTACCGCCGTTGTTCCCCGATGCCATAAAGCCATCTCGCTGATAATGCATCACTGGACATTTGGGCTGGTTAACGGGTAGTTGCTGATAGTTACCACCCAAGCGATACCGTTGAGCATCTGGGTAAGAAAAGATGCGAGCTTGCAGCATTTTGTCTGGAGAGAAACTAACGCCAGGAACCACTGCACTAGGGCTAAAAGCGGCTTGCTCAACTTCGGCGAAATAATTCTCAGGGTTCCGATTTAGCTCTAATATCCCGACTTCAATTAAAGGATATTCCCCTTGTTTCCAAACTTTGGTTAAGTCAAAAGGATTGTCAGGATGTTTTTCTGCTTGCTCCTCGGTCATCACCTGAATACACATCTGCCACTTAGGATAATCTTTTTTAGCGATCGCTTCAAATAAATCATGAGTCGCATGATCCGGATCTTCACCCTTAATCTTAGCTGATTCTTCCTCTGTCAAAGTTTGATGCCCTTGCAGAGTCTTAAAGTGAAATTTACACCAAACGCGATCGCCCTCAGCATTAATTAAACTAAAGGTGTGGCTACCAAAACCGTCCATGTGGCGATGGGTTTTGGGAATTCCCCGATCTGAAAAGAGGATCGTCACCTGGTGAAGCGATTCTGGACTGAGTGACCAAAAATCCCACTTTGCATTCTGGTCTTTGCAATTGGTTTGGGGATTGCGCTTTTGGGTATGGATAAAATCAGGAAACTTCAAAGGGTCGCGGATGAAGAAAATAGGGGTATTGTTACCTACAAGATCCCAGTTACCCTCCTCAGTATAAAACTTGAGGGAAAAACCTCTAGGATCACGCTCGGCATCTGCTGAACCTTTTTCTCCTCCGACTGTAGAGAAACGCAAGAGAAGTTCCGTTTTTTTGCCAATTTCCGAAAAAAGTTTGGCTTTACTGTAGCGGGTAATGTCATTGGTAATAGTCAAAGTGCCGTGAGCAGCCGCACCTTTAGCGTGGACAACTCTTTCAGGAATACGTTCTCTGTTGAAATGAGCCAGCTTTTCTAATAGGTGGAAATCCTGTATTAATACAGGGCCACGCGCTCCAGCTGTGAGTGAGTTCTGATTATCGCTAACTGGAATACCGTCAGCAGTTGTCAAATTTTGGGGTTCAGTCATCGGTAAAGAAGCTCTCCATGTAAGTTACTCAGATTGCCCACAGTACATTTTAGTCAGTAGATAGATGCCTACTGATAGAACAATCTAATTCAACGTGAGTTCGATGAACCTCTCCCTCCCAGCCTCCCTCTCCGAAACGGAAAGGGAGGAGCAACGAAAAATTCAGCTTTTTGCTCCCCTCTCCGTGTCGGAGAGGGGTTGGGGGAGAGGTCAAATAAGACTTGTCGAACTCACATTAATTCATAGTCATAACGAGTTTATATATAAAGCATACTCGATATGATTATGAATTACAATGAATTTTTTTGTATTTTGGTAAGATGTAGAGACGATATATTTCCTCTATACTGCCTTTCAGGTATTTAAATGTTTGAGAATCAACGAGCAAACATCTGTCGCCTCAATTTGATGTTCATTAACGAGGTGAGTCTGATGGCTGATAAATAGAGGCCCTTCATCTGAAGAAGTGGTGATATTACCGTGAGAGCCACGCACCAGGGAAGCATCCAGAGGGATCACATCCATTAAGTAGCGAAAACCCAGTTGTTTCTTAAGTAACTTGAGAGCAATTTTTCCTTGAGGAAATTTTATTTGCGGATCGAGGAAAAGTTCGACAGGATCATAACCAGGTTTGCGGTGGATATCTACAGTTCTAGCAAAATCAGGCGCTTTCGCATCATCAAGCCAATAATAATAGGTAAACCAAGCGTCAGATTGAGCGATCGCTACCAACTCACCCGATCTAGGATGATTGAGATGGTAGGCTTGTTTACCCTCTTCATCCAACACCTGTGCCACGCCTTCAGTCGCCTCTAAAAGCGATCGCACTTTCGGGATATACGCCGGATCGTTGACATATATATGAGCAATTTGGTGATCCGCAACGGCAAAGGCAATGCTAGCACCAAAATCGAGCAGTTCTCGCCCCAATTCTTCTCGCACAGCAATTAAACCATTTTCCCGTAGTACGCGGTTCAAATCCACAGCTTTAGAAACTGGGGTAATGCCATACTCAGAAAGAATAATTACCTGAGTATTACGTGCTTGAAAATATTCAATTAAATTCCCACAAACAGCATCAATTTCTCGCAAATCTGCTTGAATCTGTGTTTGATTGTTACCAAACTTTTGCAGACAGTAATCTAAATGTGGTAAATAAACTAGTGATAATGTCGGGCTATAACGTTCCTCAATCCATTTTGCGGAATTGGCAATCCATTGACTAGAACTAATGGAAGTTTTTGGCCCCCAGAAATCGAACAGAGGGAAGTTTCCTAAATCAGATTGAATTTGCGATCGCACATCACTAGGATGTGTATAAATATCAGGTAATTTTCTCCCATCTGCGGGATACATCGGGCGCGGTGTAATCGCATAATTTACTGAGGAATACATATTGTACCACCAAAAAAGGTTGGCACAAGTGAAGGTTGGATCGATTGATTTAGCTATTTCCCAAACTTTGGGAGATTGTACTAGTTTATTAGATTGTCGCCAAAACTTTACTTCACATTCATCGCGGAAGTACCAACCATTAGCAACAATTCCATGTTCATCAGGCAACTTTCCTGTTAAATAAGTCGCCTGAACCGAACAAGTTACAGCAGGTAACACTTTTTTGATGGAAGCTACCTGTCCAATAGCCGCCCAAGAAGATAAAAACGGCGTGCTTTCTCCTAGTAAACTGGGCGTTAATCCCACGACATTTAGAACAACTGTTTTCTGCATAAAATTAATTTCCTCTTAATTGGCGGCAAATTCTTTTAATACCCACTCATACTCACGCTGAATAGAAGTCGCTAAATCTATCTTCATTTCTGATGGCAATACATCCCATGTGTAAGTCTCAATTTCTAAATGTGAGCAAGCATTGTTTGTCTGAAGTAGATGCAAAACAGTAGCAATGTCATCTTGGGTAGATTGCAAAATTTGATAATCATGAATAAAAATTGGCACATGAAAGTGAGTGCGCCATTCTTCAGCTAGAGATTGTTCTAAATGTGGTAATGCAGCTATTAAGTCAGGATAGTGATGAAGTGTACCATCGCTGCGACGTTCTATTACCTGGTGTAGATAGGTAGATTCAGCAAAAGGACGTAAGCGTTCAACTATCAAACGACGCTTTTCAACCTCAGCAGGTATTTTTACTTTAATTGCTGCACTGATTTGAATTTTGCCAATTTTAATTCCTGCCGATTGCAAACGCGTAAATACAGATTGCGGTTCCTCATATTCAACTGAAAAATGGCAGGTGTCATAGCAAACTCGAACGTGTTCTAGCAATTTAATTTCTGCTAAATTCTGTTCAATATTTAGCTTTTCTAATAAATAATTACCGCCAATTGGCAATAACCAATTTTCATAAAAATCAATTATTTCTGAAGTGTTTTCAATTAAACCATCAGGCTCAGGTTCTAAATCAATATGAAGGATTTTGCCTGTTTCTTCACGGATACGAATCATTTCTACAACAACAGATGCGATGTTCAAACAACTCTTTTTCAGAACCGTTTCAAAAGTTGTTTGGTCTTTTACCCACCAAGGTTTATAGGATAATGGTAGTGTAGAAATTCCGCCATCAAGCCCTTGGGGTAATAGACTAGCTAAAATATGTGCCAAGTTTAATGTATAATTAGCCCGTTCTTGTGTAGACCAATCTGGTGCATAAACTTGGTCTTTTACCACCTGTCGATGAAATCCGCCATAAGGGAATCCGTTTAAGGTGAAAACATATAAATCTTGTTGAGTTAGCCAAGTTTGGAATTGAGCCAAGTTATTACTTTCTAAAAGTTCTTTTGCAGCAACATCAGCTAACCTCAAGCCGATACCAAAAGCTTCTGTCGGCGATAAACATGATTTGAGTTCGGGAATATATTTCTCTAAATTGGCGAAAACCTCTAGCCAACTTTCACCAGGATGAATATTACTGCAATAAGTTAAGTGAAAATTATTGTTTTTTGTAATTTTCATTTTCTAGCTCTATCCTTTGTATATGTAATCTGTTTTCTTTGGCTTAAACTATTTCACAAAATACTTGCTACATATTCATGGGTAGGGGCGCACATCTATCATTGGTGTCAACTTAAGAAGATAAAGCCCAAATTTGTTGGGTGTAAGCGTCAATCTCAAGGGTGACGCTTATGCCTAGTTTTGACTAATCCAAACCGATAAGGTCAGTATTCTGTCGTGGAATGCTTTCTTTTCTTCCTTTTCGTACAATTTCAAGGGTTTAAAGTTGAGCGGAGATAGTAAAGAGTAGATTTTTTGCTCAATTTCCTCTATTGGCGGCATCGGTACTTGTTTTTGTTGCCGCAGGTCTGGGTTTCCTATTCGCGCTGGGCGTTTTCTACTCATGATGTATCACTAAGGACATCTAAATTGATGTCCTTAGATTACATCTTATAGTTCCTTTTTGCTTAAGTTGACACCAATGCACAGCTGTGCGCCCCTACAAATGATGATTTTTAAATAATTCTCACTTATCAGAATATAAAATATAAAACTGTAACAAAAACTACAAAATTTCTATTTTCTCAAAAAAAAGGATAAGCTAAATACAGATGATATCCGGTTCGTAAAGATACCGTGATTAGGAGAAAATTTTATGATTTCAAAATCCCTGTTGCTGTCAGAACCTGCTTCTCCAGCGCATATATGCCCATTTGATCAAGCCTGTAGCTACTTAGAGGCGGCAGCTAAAGAATTAAATTTAAATCAGGGTTTGCTGGAAATTCTCAGCCACCCGCGTAAGGTTGTCACGGTTTCCATTCCTGTGAAACTAGATAATGGGGAAATACAAGTTCTCGCTGGACACCGGGTACAGCACTCTGATGTCTTAGGCCCATACAAGGGTGGAATTCGTTACCATCCGGCTGTGACATTGCGCGAAGTATCTGCTCTAGCAATGCTGATGACCTGGAAATGTGCCTTGTTAGGTATTCCTTACGGTGGTGGGAAGGGTGGCATTGCTATAGATCCCAAACGCTACAGTGTTGGTGAATTAGAGCGAATCAGCCGCCGTTATATCAGCGAGTTGATTAAAGATATTGGGCCTTCTGTAGATATTCCTGCGCCAGACATGGGTACTTCTGCCCGTGAAATGGCTTGGATGATGGACACCTACTCTGTAAATGTTGGTCATGCTGTACCAGGAGTTGTAACTGGAAAGCCCCTTTCTATTGGTGGTTCTCTGGGGCGAGAAATGGCAACCGGACGTGGGACGATGATTATTGTCCGTGAGGCGCTAGCAGATCGAGGTAAATCTTTGGTAGGAGTGCGAGTAGCTATTCAAGGTTTCGGTAACGTCGGCTGTGCCGCAGCAGAATTACTATATGAAGCAGGCGCGAAAATTATCGCTGTTTCAACTGGTGCTGGCGGAATATTCTCCGAAGTTGGTCTTGATATTCCCAAGTTGAAAGTCTACGCTGCTGAAAATCGCAAGAGTATTGTGGGTTTCCCGCAATCTGTACCAATTAGCAATGCAGATTTATTAACTTTATCTTGCGATGTCTTAATACCAGCGGCTTTGGAGAACCAAATCACTGAAGAAAATGTGAATCAAGTGCAGGCGCAAATTGTGGCAGAAGCAGCTAACGGCCCGGTTACTCTTGAGGCTAACTTGGCCTTAGAGGCGCGCGGTGTGACAGTGCTACCCGATATTTTGGCGAATGCTGGCGGTGTAGTAGTCAGTTATTTAGAGTGGGTGCAGGGTCTTTCTTACGTATTTTGGGATGAGGAGCGCGTCAACCGCGAAATGGAGCATTTGATGGTGCAAGCGTACCGCAAGGTAATTCATCAGTCGGAGGTACGGCAAATTTCTTTAAGGTTAGCAGCTTACACGTTAGGGGTAGGTAGAGTGGCTCAGGCGCTGACTGACAGAGGCCTTTACCCTTAATATTTGGGCATAGACAGCAGTTTTCAATTGAATAAACAACATATAGGGGCACAACAATAATATTGTGCCCTTATATATTATAAATAGCCAGTGTTTCTGTTACGCGATCGCTTTAGCACTCAATTCAAGCACTAAAGTTCTTACTTACTACGAATTTACTCTGCATCATCATCAATTACTGCACTGCGATCGAGCAGTAATAAGTTGCGAAGTTGGTCTGTATCCATTTCGGTTAACCACTCTTCACCAGCACCTACAACTTGTTCAGCTAACTGTTTCTTACTTTCAATCATGTCATGAATTTTTTCTTCTAAAGTCCCAGTGCAAACAAATTTATGTACTTGTACATTCCGGGTTTGACCAATCCGAAATACTCTATCTGTGGCTTGATTTTCCACGGCTGGATTCCACCATCTATCAAAGTGGAATACATGATTTGCTCGTGTTAAATTTAGTCCTACTCCACCGGCTTTCAGAGAAAGAATCATAATCGGTGGCCCTTGAGGATCGTGTTGGAAACGGTCGATCATTTCCTCACGTTGCTTTTTACTGGTGCTGCCATATAAAAAGAATATTTCTCGCCCTAACTGTTTTTCTAAATAGGGTTTAAGTAATTTACCCCACTCAGCAAATTGTGTGAAAATTAGAGCGCGATCGCTTTCTGCTAAAACTTCTTCTAACATTTCTTCTAGCCGCAGAAGTTTGGCTGAATTATGTTGCTCTAATGTCGCTTGTTTCAAATATTGGGCTGGATGATTGCAGATTTGTTTGAGTTTGATTAACAAAGCCAAAATCATACCCCGACGTTGCAATCCTTCAGCAGATTCTATTTCTACTAAAGATTGTTCTACAACTTGTTGATAAAGTGCAGCTTGTTCACCAGTTAAACCGCAAAATACGGTCATTTCTTGCTTATCTGGTAAATCTTGAATGATGTCGCGATCGCTTTTCAATCGCCGCAGTATAAATGGTTGCACTAATGAACGTAATTGAGTCAAAGAAGCCGTATCACCATACTTTTCAATTGGCATGGCAAACCGCCGCTGAAAAAATTGCTTATTGCCTAAATATCCTGGATTGAGAAAATCTAAAATAGACCAGAGTTCTTGGAGTCTATTTTCTACTGGTGTCCCCGTCAACGCAATGCGAAATGTCGCTTCTAATTCCCGCACTGCTTTTGACTGCTTCGCCTCTGGATTTTTCACATTCTGGGCTTCGTCTAAAACAATTATCTGCCAAGAGACACTTTGCAATGACTTGATATCTCGATGAAGTAGTGAGTAGCTAGTAACGATTAAATCGTGCTTTTTCACTGCTTCTAAAAACGCTTTTCCTTTTGGGCGTTTGTCACCGTGATATTGCAAAATTTTCAGACTTGGTGCAAATTTATTGACTTCTCTTTCCCAGTTGCCTAAAACTGAAGTTGGACAAACTAGCAGTGTTGGATTTTCTAGTGCATCCTGTTCTTTAAGATGTAGCAAGAAAGCAATGAACTGCACGGTTTTACCGAGTCCCATATCGTCGGCGAGACACGCACCCAAGCCCCAACGTTCCAAGAATGACAGCCAAGCAGCACCACGTTCCTGATAAGGTCGCAACTGTCCTTTAAAGCCTGTTGGTGTGGGTAAAGGTGCGATCGCTTGATTATTACTTAACGCCCCAATCAACTCTTGCAATGCCCCAGATGCCTCAAAGCTAACCACTGGTAATTTTTCAATTACTTGGGTATCCCCTGTACTGAAACGCAAAGCATCTTCCAAGGAAAGCGCCATTTGGTCTTTGCGAGTGGTAAAAAATGTTTGGGCTGTTTTGATGTCCTGGGGTCGCAATTCTACCCACTCCCCGTTAATTTCCACTAGCGGACTATTTAAAGCCACAAGTTTATCAAACTCAGCTTTAGAAATAGTCTGTCCGCCAATTGCCAATTGCCATTGGAAATTTAATAGACTCTGCAACCCTAAACGTCCCTGCTTTCCTTTTGGGGTTTCGGCAGTAATTTTCAAACCCAAACGATTCGCCCAGCCTTCACGATTCGCTAAACTGGGAGGCAAAATTACCCCTAAACCGCTGTCTTCTAACCTCCAAGCTACAGCTTTGATAAACTCATAAGCTTGGATGGGGGTGATCCGAGAAGATTGGGGATATTCGGTTTCAAAGCTGGGTGCGATCGCTGGATATAATCGGGAAGCTACCCCCAAACCTCGTAAAAATGTTTCCTGTGGTTGCTCAATTGTCCGATTTTCATAAACCAATCTTTCAACTGGATTGTTCCAAATAGTTATTGCATCCACTAAAAACTCTGGATCGTCAGCCGCTTGCAAAAAATACGCCAATGTCCAATCTGTTTCGCCAGACTCTGGAGAACGCAGTTGAAAACAGGTACGAAATAGACTTTTAAGAGTTAATTGGTATTGTAGAGGCATAGTCCAAGCCTTCAATGCCGCTTCCAGTCTTTCCACTTCAATTGCATCTGCATTGACTATGTGAGATGCACTAGTTAAGGTTTGCAACGACTGTCGCACCCCAGACGGTAAAGATGCAATCGCCTTAGCTTCCATTGGAGGTTGAGAACCCATCATTTCTCGCACTTGGGCATCTATCGTACTGTTGAGAAATCCCAAAAGTAATTCTTGAGGTTCTGTGGGAAAGTCTACATAAAGTAGGGATTGGGAAAACTCCTCCCCAGTCCCCACTTCCTCTTGATAAGTGCGACAAACCAACGGTATATTCGCAGAAAATCTTTCTAGGCGGGTTCCATCTACTGCACTGTCTAGAAGTACTCGCCACTTAGCAGCAAATGCACCATCTGATTCTCGATCAATTGTTGGTAAAAACTTACAACGTGAGATTAAATCTAAACTCCATCGGGCCACCTGCGACCAAAAGCGTAAATCTCCACCCAAAAAAGCATCTTCCCCTTTAGCAGCATTTAGGGGAATAGCGGCGAGAAATTTTACGGCTTCGCTGGCGTTGAGACAAAAACCTTCAACTCGCCACGGTTGCAAATATTGCGGGGAGTCTGTATTTTCCCCCAAGCTGGCAGAATGTACAGGGAAAATCGCTGTTGTTCCTTTATCGCTACCTTCTGGGATATAAGTTGGTAGGGCAATGATTTGAGAGTGCGTTGGTAAACTGATTTCAGTGGCACTGGCGGCTTTGCGCGTTCGCCCAGTAGTTGCGATCGCTTTGCCCGCCGCAGGCATCGCAACTTGGGGTTTTTGGATGAAGTTGGTAATTGCCATGTTCTGAGAATGCAACCACTCACTCAACTCAACCGATGTCATTGCCAATGGATGTAGTGCTATATCTCCAGATCCATTCGACTCGAAATTCACTCGTGGCGATCGCCAAGTTTCCCCCCAAATAAATAAACAACCATTTTGATTTTTTAGTAACCAATTACAGTGTAAAATCGCCATTTGCTAACTACTTAGATTTCCCAAAATTTAAGAACTAAAAATCGCTACTGTTCTATTTTTTGTATCTTCTCAAGAAGACTTGTTGACCAAAGTTTGCATATAATAATTATTTCAGAAATTAGTTAATACAAAGATTATTAATAATGAATTTACCTCTAATTAAAGTTTTAAAAAATGGGATATTAGTGGAACTAGATTATATGCATCCTCAAGAGGAGGAGGCTGTAAGAGCATTACTCAATCTTGTAATTGTTGAAGGTAAAACCTATCCCCAAAAGCAACCTCTCTCTCCGACAGAATTTTTAGCTTACTGGTTAAGCAAGGATGCCTTTGTTGTCAGGACATCTGTTGTAGATCCTACACACAAGCCAAAAGAAATATTAGGGGCGTTTTATTTAAAGCCAAACTTTTCCGGTCGGTGTAGCCATATTTGCAACGCTGGTTTTATTGTACAACCTGAGTTACGCGGTCAGGGTTTAGGACGGTTCATGGGAGAGGCTATGCTTTCGATCGCAGCAAACCTGGGCTACGAAGCAGTGATGTTTAATTTGGTCTTTGAGACTAATATACCTTCAATTACACTTTGGCAGTCGTTAGGATTTGAGATTATTGGGCGAATTCCGGGCGCGGCGAAGCTAGAGAATGGGCAGGTAGTGGACGCGCTAATCTTGTATCACACTTTGCGTTAAACGACTTGTCTATCTTTGTATGTACTAGAAGTCAGCCATAGGGCATAAATGTTAGGATTGCCACAGAAAGAGAATAGCGAAAGAGAAGGAAAAAAAACTGAATGGCAGAAGTTGATAAGTCAATATCCTTCGATGGAAGGGATATTCGACTGAAAGTAGGCCTACTAGCTCCCCAGGCAGGTGGGTCGGTTTTGATAGAATCAGGGGACACATCCGTTTTAGTGACGGCTACGCGATCGCAAGCTAGAGAAGGCATTGATTTTCTTCCCCTTACTGTAGATTATGAAGAAAGGCTATATGCCGCTGGTAGGATTCCCGGCGGGATCATGCGGCGTGAAGGTCGTCCACCAGAAAAAACAATTCTCACCAGCCGTCTTATAGACCGTCCCATGCGTCCTTTGTTCCCCTCATGGTTGCGGGATGACTTGCAAATTATTGCCTTAACGCTGTCGATGGACGAGTTAGTTCCACCCGATGTGTTAGCAGTTACAGGCGCTTCCATTGCTACCCTGATTGCCCAGATTCCTTTTAATGGGCCAATGGCAGCAGTGCGGGTTGGTTTAGTGGGAGATGATTTCATTATTAACCCCACATACGCAGAAACCGAAGCGGGAGATTTGGATCTGATAGTAGCAGGTTCACCACATGGCGTGATCATGGTGGAAGCGGGAGCCAATCAGTTGCCAGAGCGAGATATTCTCGAAGCGATTGACTTTGGTTATGAAGCAGTGCGGGACTTAATCAAAGCGCAGCAAGATTTAATTGCAGAACTGGGTCTAGTAATAGTGCAAGAAGCACCACCAGAAGTAGACCAAACGTTAGAAAATTATATCCGCGATCGCGCCAACGGTCAGATTAAAAAAATCCTGTCTCAATTTAGTTTGACTAAACCCGAACGCGATGCAGCTTTAGATGTCGTCAAGGATGAAATTGCCGCGACGATTACTGAACTGTCAGAAGAAGACCCGATTCGAGTTGCCGCAACTGCAAATAAGAAGGCACTTGGTAACACTTTTAAAGATATTACCAAACATTTCATGCGGCGACAAATCATCGAAGATAACGTCCGCGTTGATGGTCGTAAACTCGATCAAGTGCGTCCGGTTTCTTGTTTAGTTGATGTCTTACCAAAGCGAGTCCACGGCAGCGGTTTATTTAACCGGGAACTAACTCAGGTATTATCCACTTGTACTCTGGGTACACCTGGGGATGCTCAAAACCTCAACGATGACATGCAGCTAGATCAGCACAAGCGTTATCTGCATCATTACAACTTCCCGCCATTCTCAGTCGGAGAAACCAAGCCAATGCGGGCCCCAGGAAGGCGTGAAATTGGTCACGGGGCATTAGCAGAACGAGCGTTAATACCTGTGCTACCGTCCAAAGAACAATTTCCCTACGTGATTCGCATCGTATCGGAAGTACTGTCTTCCAACGGTTCCACCTCAATGGGTTCAGTCTGCGGTTCCACCCTCGCCCTGATGGATGCTGGTGTACCAATTCTCAAACCCGTCAGTGGCGCGGCAATGGGTCTGATTAAGGAAGGGGACGAAGTACGAGTCCTGACCGACATCCAAGGTATCGAAGACTTTTTGGGCGACATGGACTTCAAAGTTGCCGGGACAGATACCGGGATTACCGCCTTGCAGATGGATATGAAAATCTCCGGTTTGTCTTTGGAGGTTATAGCCCAAGCTGTCCACCAAGCGAAAGCAGCCCGGTTGCACATTCTGGAGAAAATGCTCGCTTGCATTGACACACCACGGACTGAAACCTCACCTTATGCCCCACGTCTGTTAACAATCAAGATTGATTCAGACATGATTGGTTTGGTCATCGGGCCTGGAGGCAAGACTATTAAAGGCATCACGGAGGAAACTGGTGCAAAAATTGACATCGAAGATGATGGCACCGTGACAATTTCCGCTGTGGATGAGAACAAGGCCAAGAGAGCTAGAAATATCATCCAAGGCATGACCCGCAAGTTGCACGAAGGGGATGTCTATGCAGGACGCATTACTCGGATTATACCGATAGGTGCATTTGTGGAATTCTTACCAGGAAAAGAAGGCATGATTCACATTTCTCAACTAGCTGACTACCGCGTTGGCAAAGTTGAGGATGAAGTAGCGGTGGGCGATGAAGTGATTATCAAAGTGCGCGAAATTGATAACAAAGGTCGCATTAATCTCACCCGCTTGGGTATTCACCCAGATCAAGCAGCAGCAGCAAGAGAAGCAGCGGCGGTGAATCGGTAACTCGATTTGGGATTTTAGATTAGATTAAATCTAAAATCCGCGATGCCTATCGTGAAGGCATCGCCGTATGCTTCTCTAATTTGACAAATTATGAATTACAAATTATTTTAACGACTTTTCTGGCGTTGCTGAATCTAAGTATGAATTGATCGCCTTAAGCTTGCGAGTGCTACGCGCCCGCACCGCCACAGAACCGTACTTGAGATAATGTATGACCAATCGAATAGAGAGTTTCAGCATTTCCTCTGACTTAGAGTAACAAAAGGTTTTGCGATGTAGCCTAGCCAAATAATGCCTAAAACGACTATTTTTTACCCCAGATGAGTTATGTGACAGGAGATTTAGATATTCACGATATCGCTTTGAGTAAAGCAGAAGAGAAAAATTCCAATTCACAAAAACTATTATTTGTCAATACTGTGTTTAGTTGTTTGGGAACAGTCAGCGAAACCCACAGTTTTGTTCCCTTATGGCAGCCAACCTTTATCAGTAAGCTGGCAGCGGAAGATAGGTGTTATACCGTTTCACTTTAAAAATGATACAGATGGGCAAGCAGAGGGAGCAGAGGAAGTGATTTGTATCAGTAATTTCGTGAATTGGTATCAGGTACAGGAGAGTTTGGCTTTGCCGATTGAAAGCGGGGAGTGTTTGAACCAGTTGTCTTCTGTCCGGGATATCTGCGCGGTTGTGCATTTTATGGCAACTTTGCAGTAGTAGGAATTTTCCAACTCAGGCATAACAAGACATTCAGCGGCTTGGCTTAGGACAAGAAATTGCATCATAAAAACATTCAGCCTCGCTGTAGTTTACTAGTGATAGACCTGAAAAGCGTTGATATTGTCCATTCCTTACGGATAGAAGGGGTGGTACTGGAATTGTACGATGTGGTAGCACTTTTGGGGGTACGTCGTCCAATGGCGATCGGATTTCGCAGCGACGAAATTCGGCGGGTGATAACGGTGGGATGAGAAGCAATTCAAAATTTATGTCTAATTCAGCAATTTTTCACCTATCTAATCTCAACGGCAGCAACGGCTTTGTAACAATTTGCCTCAAGCGAACCTTATTATGTATGCCCCTAGCAATGTCTTTGAAGCAAGAATTTCCTGAAAAGTCATAATATTTCACTGGATATGGAATCAGAAAAATGGTGCGTGCAATTCTCCGTATTAAAGCGTAAACAACATAAATTCACTTGCTGGAATTCCGCAATTGCCACAAAGACAATAGCAAAAACGCAGGGTAGCCTTTAACTAGAAAAACAGTATTAGGTAATTCCTAGACCAACTTTTATATTATTTTTCTTGTTCTTATGACTCCAAAACACACCAAAATTAAATTTCCTCTTTGGCAGTATCTGAACCAGCCCTTATTTAGTCGGGATACTAAATTAGTATTGAATCCCCAACGTTTTGTATTGATCTGGCGTCTGCAACTTTTAGAACGTTGCTGGACTAAAGCATGTGACGCCAAAGGGCCTCAACAGCATTAGATATTTGAAATGCTGCTGAACTCAACTAAAAGCTGGCAAACTAAGCCTCATCTACAGAACGAGGCTTTTTGCCGTCAAGTAAAGCGCTAACAGTCATATCTCCCATAACATTAATCGCGGTACGGCAGCGATCCAAAAACCAGTCTACAGTAACTAGCAAAGCGATGTACTGGGTAGGTAAGCCGACAGAAGTGAACACTAGTGTCATCGTTACCAGTCCAGCATTGGGAATATTGGCCGCACCTACCGATGCAAAAATTGAGGTAAGGATGACAATTAACTGCTGTGTCAGACTTAGATGTTGCCCAATTAGTTGGGAAATATACAACGCAGACATTGCTTCATAGAGGGCAGTACCATCATTATTAAAATTTGCCCCGACTAATGCCCCCAAGGCAGCAGAGGATTCCCTTAAACCGACTTTTGTTTGCAAAACCTCAAAGGTTATGGGCATTGCTGCCGCAGAGGAAGAAGTTGAGAAAGCTGTCAAAAAGGCATCAGAACCACCAGCGAGAAATTTTAGCGGGTGTACCCAAGAACCAAATTTTACTCTGATCAGGTAGTAGCACGCCTGTAATACCAGTGCTAACAATACGGCGACGATGAATGCACCCAAAGATTTAAATGGGGCAAAGCCCTGCATCGCAATAGTTTTGGCTACAATCCCAAAGACTGCGAACGGCACTAAAGCAATTACCCAGTTGAGGATGCGGACTACCGCTTCAAATAAAATTCCGATGACATCCTCTATCGGCTGGAATCCATTCTTCCCTTGGGCGATTTGTTCAGATTTTAATCCCCGCAGGACGATGCCAAAACTCAGAGCAATCACAATCAGCTGGATGACATTATTATCAACCAATGGCTTGAGGACGGCTTCTGGTACAGCATCTTTGAGTATTCCCCAAGGATCGAGACTCTGAGGTGCTATTTCTGTACTTGTTGAGGTGTTTACATTACCCCAAGTCCCCGGACGCAGTACATTGGCTACGAACAGTCCTACCAAAATAGCTACGGTAGTGTTAGTTAAAAGTAACACTGCCAACCGCCGTCCGGCTGTACCAGGGATATTGGTAGTCATCAAAGTATGCAGCACCGCCGCTAGAATCAGGGGTGTAGCCAAGGCGCGGAGAGCCTTTAGTACCAATTCAGCCGGAATTGCTAAATTGTTGATTAAAGCGGCGTTGCTGGGATTGGGATTCCCTGCACCAAGGGCAATTCCGACACTGACTGCCGCTACTAAGGCGATGAGGATTTGCAACGTGAGAGGGATACGCTGCCACCAAGGGCTAGCTTTGGTTTCAGGCGAAGTAGTTCTCTCTGTTTGACTCATTGGCTAGGTACTGGTTAACTGCTGTAACTATTAAAACAACACTAATGATATTGATAATTCCCGAAAAAGAACAGCTTTAATTTTGGTTAAAAACTGTTAATCTAAGATTCCGTTGCTTTGCAAAATCTGGCTCGACAGGGTATACCACAAGGTAGACCCCTAGAGATACCTTGGCTTGTGGTTGGAGATGCTTATGTCCTTTGTTCCTTTACATATTCACAGTGACTACAGTCTACTTGATGGGGCAAGTCAGCTTCCAGAGTTGGTGGATCGAGCGATCGCACTGGGAATGAAAGCGATCGCCCTTACCGATCACGGTGTCATGTATGGAGCTGTTGAACTGATCAAAATCTGCCGTAGTCAAAATATTAAGCCGATTATCGGCAATGAAATGTATATTATTAACGGCGATATTGAGAAACAAGAACGCCGCCCCAAATATCATCAAGTAGTTTTAGCTAAAAATACCAAAGGTTACAAAAATTTAGTCAAATTAACCACAATTTCTCATCTTCAAGGTGTTCAAGGCAAAGGAATTTTTTCTCGTCCTTGTATTAATAAAGATTTATTAATACAATATCATGAAGGCTTGATTGTCACCAGCGCTTGTTTAGGTGGAGAAGTTCCCCAAGCGATTCTCAGTAATAGACCAGATGCAGCCCGAAAAGTTGCTCAGTGGTATAAAGATGTATTTGGTGATGATTATTATCTAGAAATTCAAGACCACGGCTCCCAAGAAGACCGGATTGTGAATGTTGAAATAGTCAAAATTGCTAGGGAGCTAGGCATTAAAATTATTGCAACTAATGATTCACATTTTATTTCTTGTTTTGACGTTGAAGCCCACGATGCTTTGCTATGTATTCAAACTGGCAAGTTAATTATTGAAGATAAGCGGATGCGTTATAGCGGCACAGAGTATCTCAAATCTGGTGAGGAGATGCAGCAGCTATTTCGTGACCATTTGCCAGATGATGTGATTGTAGAAGCGATCGCTACCACTGAAGAAGTCGCCGATAAAGTCGAGCCTTACCATATTATGGGTGAGCCTCAGATTCCTACACCCCCGATTCCC
The DNA here is from genome assembly GCF_017115065.1 of Nostoc sp. JL23. Lineage (NCBI taxonomy): Bacteria > Bacillati > Cyanobacteriota > Cyanophyceae > Nostocales > Nostocaceae > Nostoc > Nostoc sp. JL23. The sequence goes on along the minus strand of NZ_JABXKN010000079.1, from coordinate 6,233 downwards.
TCTGGTCATACTGCTGACACTTACGCCGAAGATGTGGCATGGGGTGGACTTTTAGAACGCTTAAATCGCAAATCTCGCCAGGAAGTCGATTTCGTCTATAAAGAAAGATTGGAATACGAACTGAAAATGATTCAGCAGATGGGTTTTTCCAAATACTTTTTAGTTGTATGGGACTACATCAAATTTGCTAGAGATAATAATATTCCTGTGGGGCCAGGTCGGGGTTCGGCGGCTGGTTCATTAGTTGCTTATGCAATGCGAATTACTAATATTGATCCTGTGCATCATGGGTTACTATTCGAGCGTTTCTTGAACCCAGAACGGAAATCCATGCCTGATATTGATACAGATTTCTGTATTGAACAACGGGATAAAGTGATTGAATATGTCACTGAGAAATATGGTGCAGATAGAGTTGCCCAAATTATTACTTTTAACCGCCTAACTTCTAAAGCAGTTTTGAAAGATGTCGCCAGAGTGTTGAATATTCCCTATGGGGAAGCTGACAAAATGGCGAAAATGATTCCTGTGGTGCGGGGGAAACCAACGAAACTCAAGGTAATGGTTTCTGATAAAACTCCAGAACCAGAGTTTAAAGAGAAATATGATAAAGAACCCCATGTTCGCCATTGGCTTGATATGGCGATGCGAATTGAAGGAACTAACAAAACTTTTGGTGTTCATGCCGCAGGTGTAGTAATTTCTGCCGATCCACTTGATGAAATTGTCCCACTACAGAAGAATAATGATGGTTCTGTAATTACCCAATATTTCATGGAAGACCTGGAATCAATGGGTTTGTTGAAAATGGATTTTCTGGGTTTACGGAACTTGACGCTGATTCAAAAAACTGTAGATTTGATTCAGGAAACGAGAGGATATCGGGTCGATCCTGATGAAATTCCCCGCCAGGAAAGAAAAGCCCAGAGGATATTAGCTAAAGGTGAACATAGCAGTCTACCAAAAGATGTCCAAAAAACTTATGAGTTATTAGAAGCAGGTGAGTTAGAAGGGATATTTCAATTAGAATCTTCTGGGATGCGTCAGATCGTGCGAGATTTGAAGCCTTCTAATATAGAAGATATTTCTTCAATTTTGGCACTATATCGACCGGGCCCATTAGATGCGGGACTGATACCTAAATTTATTAACCGCAAACATGGTCGAGAAAAGATTGATTATCAACACCAAATTCTAGAACCAATATTAGACGAAACTTATGGAATTATGGTCTATCAAGAGCAAATCATGAAAATTGCTCAAGATATGGCCGGATATTCTTTAGGACAAGCTGACTTGCTGCGTCGGGCGATGGGTAAAAAGAAAGTTTCTGAGATGCAAAAGCAGCGAGAAAAATTTGTGGATGGCGCAGCTAAAAATGGCGTTCAGAAAAAAGTTGCGGATGAACTATTTGAGCAAATGTTGAAGTTTGCTGAATATTGTTTAAGCTATGACACAGAAATATTGACGGTAGAATATGGATTAATGCCGATTGGAGAAATTGTCGAAAAAAGCATTGAATGCAGTGTGTACAGTGTTGATAATAATGGAAATATTTACACGCAACCTGTGGCACAGTGGCACGATCGCGGACAACAAGAGGTGTTTGAGTATTGCTTGGAAGATGGTTCAATAATTCGGGCAACAAAAGACCATAAATTTATGACTGCTGATGGTCAAATGTTGCCAATTGATGAAATATTTGAACGCGAATTGGATTTGATGCGGGTTGAGGGTTTGCCGAAATGAGGGCAATATGGTTCGGTTGATGACAATTCTAGATCGCTAAAGATGCGATAAATCATCATAAAGACGCGATAAATTATCACAAAGACGCGATAAATCGCCGTCTCTACAATAATCAATCTTTTGTAGAGACGGCGATTCATCGCGTCTCTTGCCTTAATTGCGGTTTTCCCCAAAGTATGGTTTCCTGCTTGTAAATTGCAATTCCTGGTTTTGCTCCTTTGGGTTTGTAGACGTGTTTTGGCTGAGTGTAAACTACTGGCACTTGATCGCTTTGACGAGCGCGACTGTAGTATGCCGCAAGATTAGCTACAAATTGCAAATCAGCTTCTTCCGCAACAGCACCCGGTTCTAGACGTAGTAGCAGATGACTCCCTGGAATTTCTTGAGCGTGAAACCATAAGTCATAATCACCTGCTACACGAAAGGTTAATTGGTCATTTTGGCGATTGTTACGACCGATTAATACTTCAAAGCCATTAGGCGTAAGGTAACGATGAAAGTTAGTGCTGGGGGGTTCATTGGCACTGCGGCTGCGGTATTCTGGGTCTTCTAGATACTTTTGTCCAATCAACTCTTCGCGGATTTCTTCTAAAGCTCGCAAATCTTCTGCTGTTTGGTAGGTGTCTATCTGAGCGATCGCAGCTTCTACTTGTTCTAAATACTCAATTTCTGTCTGCACTTCCAATAGTAATGGTTCCACGGCAGCACGAGCGCGTTTCAGCTTTTGGTGCTGTTTGTAAAGACTTTGGGCATTTTGGACGGCATTTTTATCTGGCTGGAGAGCGATCGCAACTGGCAAATTTGTCTCAAAATCAGCAAGGATAATTTCTTTCATCCCCGGTTCCCAGTTTTGCAAATGAGCCATCAATAAATCAGCTTTTTGTCGATACTCATCGGCTTGATCTGATTGCTGCAAGCGCGCCTGAAAGGTTTGAGCTTTATTGCGTAATTTCGTCAGAATATTATTTAATTTCTGACTCAACTGATGGCGCAATTGGGAAAATAACTGTTGATCAATCTGGTTACTGTAATAGCGGTTGAGCAACTCCTGGATATTTTTGACCTTTTCAACTGCACCCCAACCCATTACGGTGTAACCATCTTTTGTCCAAGCGGGTTGAAATTCTTTGGAATCTAGGGCTTGCAGCCATTGTTGCCAACGTTCAAACAGCCGTCGCCAGTCGTCGGGGTTGAGAGTATCGGTGGATGTTTCTGGTGCAATATTTGCTTCTAGCAGCATTAACTCCAGTAGTGCTGCACTCAAACCACTATAACTTTTGAGCAATTGCCGCTTGATTGCTCCTGGTACTAAACTTACCCGTTCTTGCCAACGTTCTTGAGATTCGCTCAAACTGGGGACAGTTCCAGTCAGTTTCGGTGGTGTTTCATAAGGCTGTCCGGTTTGGATGGGACGGACACTCGATTGTTGCTGACTGACTTGATGGGCGGCGGTGATAATTATATTGTTAGCGTCGGTGAGAATAACGTTGCTATACTTGCCCATGATTTCTGCATAGACATGATACAGGGCGCTTTCTCCAGGACGACGGGCAAATTGCAAATCAATCACACGCTCCCAAGGAGCGATCGCTTCAATCGCCACCAGTGCTAAACCACCCAATTGGTGTATTAATTGTTGGCTAAAGGTAAAGGTATCTGGCGATCGCGGTGGCGGATCGCCAATACAAATATGTGCAGCCTGGGGATGCCAAGAAATCTGTAGCCAATCTCGCTGTTCTAGGGTGCGTAATGCCATAGCAATCGTGTAGCGATCGCGCTGGTAAACCTGTTCTAAGCGTGATGGTAGCCAGTTAGCGCGGATTTCGCTACAAGCAGCTGTGAGAGTGGTAAAGTCAACTGGTTGCAAAGCGATTAGTTGTTAACATTCAAATGGTAGCGATCGCTATGATTTTATCTTCATTTAGTCAAAGCATAGCAGACCTCAACTATCATAGCGGTTACTTGGTTTAGTGATAGCTAACGCAAAAATCTATTATTCAGATAGACTCTCAGCACAGTTTTGTAAGTTAAAGCAATATAAATAGGCTAAATAATTTCCGCTAATTAAACTAATAACGGAAATCACTCAGCCTAGAGAAATATTTAGAATAAATGATTGAGTAATGGTGAGTGACGACTAGGAAAATAAAATTATTGCTTACTTCCGAGTTACCCATTCACCATTATCTGTTATGCAAAAGAATTATTTAGCAACCAAAACTGGCCGTTTTGCTGTTGATTGCACTAATTCGACTGTTGACTCCACTAGTTCTTTTGCTGTTGACTGCACTAGTTCGGCTGTTGACTGCACTAGTTCTTTTGCTGTTGACGCTACTGGTTGTGGCTGCGACAGTTGGGTGTAAAGTTCACTCAGTTGATGTGCTACACCATCCCAGCTAAACTTAGTTTCGACGCGCTTTCTACCGGCTTTACCCAATTCATCTCGCCATTCGGGATTTAAGAGAATTCGGTCAATAGCAGATGCAAAAGCATCTACATCTTGCGGTGGAGCCAATAAACCAGTTTTTTCATTAACTACAGTAAACTGAAGTCCGCCGACATCACTAGCTACAACTGGTGTGCTACTTGCCATCGCTTCGATCGCCACTAGTCCAAAGGGTTCGTAGTGACTGGGAACAACGCAAACATCGGCGGCTGCGTAATAGGTCGGTAAAATATCTTGACTTAGACGACCAGCAAAGATGGTAAAGTCACTCATCCCCAATTCGTTGACGATTTGCCCAATGCGATCGCGCTCAATGCCGTCACTGTTACCTGGAGTACTACCACCACCAATAATTAGCTGGAGATTGTTGGAATCGCGTAACCCAGACTGGTTTACTGCCCGCACCAAGGTTTCTATACCTTTGCGTTGGTCAAAACGCCCTACATACAATACGACTTTGGCTTCTTTGTCAATTCCCAATTCCGCCCTGGCTGCTTCTCGTGCAATCGAACCAAAGCGCTGAATATCTGTACCGCAGGGAATGATGTCGATATTGCCTTTTGTGGAAACTAGCGATCGCATGTGTTCCTGTTCTTGCGGACTGGTCGCTACAATTCGCTCTGCTTTTTCCAACACCTGTTTTTCCACTGCTAATCGCTGACTAGCAATCAGAGGAATATCTTCTATAGTGTTATACTTCACCGCTCCTAATGAGTGGTAGGTGTGAACCTGTTTACTCTTTTGGATTTTATTTAACTCCATCCCCACCCAACTAGAGAGCCAATAGTTAGTGTGAACTAACTCGTATGTAAAATCATTTTTTACTTGAAATTTGAGGAAATTATCCACAAATTCTGGCAGATATTCAAAAATTTCATCTCGCGGCACAAACTCAAGGGGGCCAGCTTTTAAACGAATAGTTCGACAATTGTTGCTATGTTCAACTATCGAGTCTTGCTCCAGACTCACTTTGCGGGTAAACATATCAACTTGCCATCCCAGATGCGCTAGTGCTTCACCCACATTGCGCACATAAACATTTTGTCCCCCTGCTTCTTCTTTCCCTATTTCAATCGCTGGGTCTCCGTGGACGGAAATCAAGGCGATACGTTTTTCGGTGTTAGAGTTCATAGTTTGTGTGTTGCTGATTTTCACAAAGTTTTAGTCTGTTCCAAGCACGTGTATAGCACACTTGCCTGAATTGTTTAGGAACTTTGATTAATATTGATTTTAATTTACTATACCTAATTTTTTTTTACATCCTCTGTCAGAAGTATACTTTTAGATTCAATACAAATATTTTTAGTTTCTTTAGATATAGGAAATTGTTATATCCGTATCTCATACTTTTGATAGATAAAAATAAGATTTTTTCATTCATCTCTAGCTCTAATTTCCTAGATATGGCAATTTTAATTTCCTCTCTACCTAGAGACTCAGATCCCTGACTTCTGCGAGGATATATCTGGTGAATAGGGGGTTTGACCCCCTAGTACCTCTCAAGGCAGAAAGTCAGAAGACTTGAAGAAGAAGTCAGAATTCAGGATTCAGAATCAAGACGTGACTCGAAAATACTCGAAAAGACTCGCTAACGCTATGCTATCCGCTCTTTCGTTCAAAATACCCAACTGTTAGCGGATAGCTAAGGTTTAGCCCATTCTGGCTGCTGACTCCTGAATTCTGTTTTGATAAAAATATATTTATCTAGCTTATATTCACTAAAAGAAATCTAAATTCTGTTTTTACGCAATTCTACTGAATTTGCTTCAAACTAATAAATATAGTCACTACCAATTTTCAAACGGAGAAGATTAATACATGAGTTTGATAGATGGTATATTTCTGACGATATTAAATACTGTTGCCTGTCTAGCACTGCCTAAGCTGCTATCTGTAATTATGCCTGTCAAAAATCAAAACACTGAGTCTTCAAAGTCTGCTATGACATCACAAGATTCTAACTCTGAAATTCCCAGTTTTTCTGGCTCTCCCAGACTAAATATGTTAAATTAACAACAGAAATGCCAGTTTAGTAAAA
>NZ_JABXKN010000097.1:1844-27235 GCF_017115065.1 Nostoc sp. JL23 | reverse complement strand
GAAAACATATTTCTTGTTTTTCTTGGAATAATTTATTCTTTGGAAGTCCCTCAATAGCCAAGGTGTATTTGTTGGTACTCAATCCAGCGATGTTTCCAAATTTATTACAGCGACTTCTGGAGTCGGCTTGTCGGGAACTGTTGAGATTAATTCCCCTGACAATAGTTCCATCCAAAATAGCTTCACCAAATTATCTCTAGTGGCGTGGCACAGCTAAAATGATGCATTAGTTTTGGCATTATCTGTTCCTGTACTGTCCGCTTGAGCAGTATCAATATTTGTTACTTTACTCATCAAGTATATCGTTTGTCCTAATCGCCTTGGCGGTTGCTATACTTTCCAACTTTTGACGCTGCTCTGGATTTAGATACACTTTATTCCGGCGACCTCTCCCCATGAAATCCCCCTTTTTTCGAGCATTTCTATTGCACTATTTTAGCTGTGCCACGCCAGTAGTCATTGATGCTAATGCACTCATCGCCATAGTTACATTTCACGCGGCATCAAGTGACAAGAAAACTCTTTTACTATTACAGGTTCTGGTGCTTTGATTACTAATCGTCTTGATTTGGTGTTTTAGTTTCTAGCTACAGTGACGTGAGGGGTGTCAAAACTATATCCTGTCGTAGCGTCCGATTATCGAATCTACTGGTGTATATCGGCTGAATAATGGGCAGTTGCTATTAAGTCGAGAATGTTCTTAATTTTGGATAAAGTCGAGCTAAAATCATGACGGAAAGAAGCCCATAGCTCCTAAAATATGTGTCTCTATACAAGATGCATACATGGTTCATACAGATGATAAAATTTACAAATTTCAACAGTGCCGGTAAACTGACTGCTCTTTTGTTCCTGATAACTCTTTTCCTGACACCTTGTGTGATTGTAAATGCAGGAGAACGTGGTGTGTTAATGAAATTTGGTGAAGTACAAAACCAGATATTAGGAGAAGGACTTCACCTAATTATTCCTATAGTCAATACTGTGACCAAGTTAAGTATTAGAGTCCAAAAACAGGAAATCTCCACTGAGGCTTCTTCCAAAGATTTACAAAATGTTTTCGCTGATATAGCTCTCAATTGGCATATTATCCCGCAGGAAGCAAATGCCATTTTTCAAGAAATCGGAGATGAACAAAATGTAGTTATTCGGATTATTAACCCAGCTGTTGAAGAAGTGCTAAAAGCAGTAATAGCAAAGTATACTGCCGAAGAAATTATTACTAAACGAGGAGAAGTCAAAAGTGGAGTAGATGATGCATTGTCCACGCGACTGGGTAGCTATCACCTTGCAGTTAATGATATTTCTCTAGTTCATGTGCATTTTTCTGAAAGATTTGGTGAGGCAGTGGAGGCAAAGCAGATTGCTGAACAAGAAGCAAAACGAGCAGAGTTTATAGCACTGAAAGCAACAAAAGAGGCTGAAGCAAAAGTTAATTTAGCTAAAGGCGAAGCTGAGATGCACAGATTATTACGTGATGGTTTAACTCCAGAAATTCTGCAAAGGCAAGCAATAGAAAAATGGAATGGTAAGTTACCATTAATTGTAAGTAAGGAGGCTCCAAAATTGTTGAATTTAAGTGAATTTTTAAAATTTGATGAAAATTGATCTTCTTACTCCCTGATTGGCTCTCCACCAAGAGACTCAGAACCCCAATTTATGGAATAATTCAGGTTTTTTTTGTTCGTAGCTCTTCCAAACATTGCTATATCTACTACATATACATAGTATGGATGCACAGATGTGCACCCATGCTATCGATTCCTTTTTAGAAAGTGATAAACTAAATTAACTGTTGGAGAATAAAATAGGAGAATCAAGAATCTTCAACTGGATCAATAGGATAATCAACAGGGTATAAACTGTTGAAGAAATTAGACCTGTGAACAATTCTTTTTTGAGGTTATGCTCTTGAGGCCCTTTTTGAAAAATGTCCTTAGAACCGAATTGCATCAAGAGAATTCCCACAATGTTAGAGAGCCAGTATCCGATAATTGAACAAGGTAGAAGCAATTTTGGGGAAAGTAAACTACATGCATACCCAAAACCATAAGCTATTGGCAGATTGAATAGTAGGTCATTCCACCAACATAGTGGTGACAATAAATATCCGAGTATTAGAAAAAATCCACCTCTGAGTTTTTTGAAAATGTCTTTTTTGAATTCTACTGGAGTAGACTTTTGTAATTGCTCTAGTGCTGTGTCTGTTGTTCCATTCAACTCTTGACTAACGTTTTGGACGCTTTCCATAAAAACCCACTATTCCTATCGTCTTGATGTAGTTTAATATATAAACTAAATCAACGTCTAGTATAGGAGTGATGACATTTTGGTTTTTTGATGCTGAAAGTTTTACCACTGCATAGTCTCAGCAAAATCGTAAAGAGCAAAATTGAGTTTAAATCAACTGCCACTTCACGATATCTGAATTTCTGCCAGAGACACATCAGTTAGTTCGCTTCTTGCAGAATTTTGGTTTTTCCTTGAATATCTGAGTGAGATAGAAAAATTTATACACAATTGAGACAATTAACACCATTTATTTGCTCAATAAGTTTCGACATCAAAATTATATTTATTAATTATAGCAGACGATAAGTTCCAATACCAATACTGAATGGCCAGAGCCTTATTAGGTTGGGGTAAATGTTGAGTTGTAAAACTTTTATGTTTTTGCATCTAGCAGGGGCAGAAATTTGAACTAATAATAGCTACAATAAAAGTGCTGAGGTTGATTAATCGAAAAATGACAGATTTAACTCCAAATAGCACCTTTTTAATAGTAGGAATTGTTTTTATAACGATTGCTGTCATTGGGCAATCTAAGTTAGCTTTTATTGAAATAAATCCTGGTTGCTTTGGGAGAATATTGGCTTTAACTATTGGGATTTCAAGTCTATTTTATGCTTGGGGACTACTCAATTTTTCAACAGTAAACCTGGACTTATTAAGAACTTCTCTGGCAGAACAAATAAAACAGAGTATCAGTTCAATTAATGACATTTTACAAGGTTCGTAATAGGTCATAAAAATAATTTATGACTGTATGTTAATGCTCTTAGGTGAAGGGTAAAAGGTTTATTTTGCCCTTTAACCTTTGAAATATTAAAGTAAGAATTCCATACAGAAAATCTCGGTTGAGTAAATAGTAAAATAAAGAGGCGCAAAATTATAGTAGCTATTAGCAATAACAGTCCAAATTGAATAATGCCGCGATCGCACCTGATAAAACTGCTTTTACTACATCTACTGGTGAGTGAGGTTAAGCTGTATCTCATTTTTATTAAAAGTTACGGGCTAAACGCACCGCTACCGCTAACGGAACTCAGCACTCTTCATAGACTAGTAGAGTCTGTTTGGACAAAGTCTGCAACGCACCCTGCTAGTACCGCAAGGCGTAATTCGTAATTCGTAATTCGTAATGACGCTCGAAGACTCGCTAACGTAATTCGTAATTACCTGTTAGGGTTTCAGACATTTCAAATGGGTGGTTTATTTCCGCCGTGTTGTACTAGTATGTCAATGATATAATAGCCAACTAGCTATCTCCTTCCCTTTGCCAAAACTGCCGTAAAATCTCTCCTGGCTTTCTATCCCAGGTGTCGATATGCTCGTATATCAAATTATCTTGATTGAGTTTATACGTTGAATAGCCATTAAAAAGCAACCCTGCTTTCCAGGGAACGCGCAACACTCCCCGCACCGTCCACTTTGCTAAAATCGTGTGTTCGGCTGACTGATAAACTTCATGCACATCAAAGTAAATCTGAGTAAAAAATAGCCGAGCGTGAAATCGTAAAGTCCAAAATATAATTCGATAGTTAAATTTGTATTTGAATGTATTCACCGGGTCTTTAAAATAGATATTCTGTGTATAAATGTCATAAGAAATGTCTTTTTGAAAAAGTGTCGGTAAATCTTCTTTTAAAGTATTAATTACCTTTTCCACTGGCAATTTATATTCCACGCGCCTTTTCCCTTAAAAAATCTTTTTTAACAAATTTTCCACTCGTGACCAAATAGAAGATGTCATCTTGTGACTCACACCACCTGTACTCAAATCTGACAGAGTGGGAAATGATGCAGATTTAGCATAAGGCCCATTTCGCAAAATTTTAGCAAGGGTATTGTTATTCTCGCGCAAACCTTCGTAAAAAAAGAATACCTCTCCTTGAATGCCAAGTTGACGATTGTATTCAATTGCCTGCACTAGATATTCTGGACTAATACAGTAAGAGCCAAGCTTCATCAGTATTCCCGGTGCTAACTTGGGCAGTGTCGCATCTGTGAACTGCTGGTTTATCAGTTTATCAGCGATCGCAGCGTAACTCCTAAAGTCACGGCGATAAATCTGCGGCTGAATCATATCGACTATTCCCCGCTTCAGCCATGCGGGCGAGTCTTGCAGATATTCCTGGAATGCCCAATCATGGATATTGGGTGCGATCGCTACTAATAAATTAGGATTCACCGCTTTCACCTCCTGGTAGAGAAGCGCCAAAAACTCAGTCAGAATATCTGCACGCCACTGTAACCATTGTCTATCCTTGGGGTTCTGTGGCGGATTGCGATCGAATTCCTGGCGATAGCGGGTGATAGTTACCTCATCATACCCACCTTCACAGGGTAATGCCGGGAAGCGATCGTCTCCTTGAACACCATCCACATCATAATTCTTTACAACTTCCAACACCAAGCTCAACAAGAATTCTTGCACCTGTGCATCGAGGGCATTCAACCACTCAAAGCCGTTTTTCTTCAGTAAATTGCCGTTACAATCACGTGCAGCCCATTCCGGTTTTTTCTGTAAAAGTACACCACCATTCAAATTGTAGGAACTGGCAAAACCGTATTCAAACCAAGGAATGACTTTCAACCCAACTCGCCGCGCCTCAACTACCACCTCTTCTAAAGGGTCACGGCCCACAAACATAGGGTCAATTTCGACTCCAAAAGTCTGCTGCATTGTTTGACTAGGATATAAAGTTAGTGCCTTATTCCAAACAACTGGAAACACCACATTAAATCCCGTCTCGGCAAGCAAATCCATCGCCTCAGCAATGCGTTGCTTTGATCTGAGAACCTTACTATCAGTAGTGGTCAACCAGATACCACGAGTTTCTATTATTGCCATTTCTATAAATTGAAATTCTCGGCACTGCACCGTCTAAACATTGACTAACCGACGATACCGCGCCTGTATTATTGTGTAAATCCCATAGGCAACCAAACCTAGTGCTACAATACCCAAAAGCCATGCTCCGTTAGGCTGTTGCGCTAGCGTCTGTAATACTTCATCCAAACCTTCTGCGGTAGCGGCGTTCGATTGCCTTGCAGCTTCAATTAAAAACCAACCGATAATACAAAATACTATACCCCGTGCTGCTAAACCAAATCTGGAAATCCTCATTACCCATTGGGCTTGTGTGTTGCTTAATTCAGTTAAATTGAGTTCTTTACGAAATTTGCCACTAAAAGCTTGATAAAACTGATAAAAGCCTAGAGCAATTACAAACACCCCCACAGTTCCAACTAACCATTCACCAAAGGGTTGAGAAAGCAAACTTGCTGTCGAATCTTCAGTAGAATCACTACTATTTTTACCGCTGCCTGTACCCGTAACGATTTTCACAGCACTTAAGGCTAAACTTGCATAAATCAAGCCATTAACTGCGTAACCAATTCGCACTGCCAAACCTTTGGCATCATTACCTTTGTTTTCTGGATCTTTAATTGCCTGTACAAAACGCCAGATTACGTATCCAATCAAGCCAATTGCAACTAAAGCCAGCAAAAATTTACCAAATGGTTGGTTGACGATTGTTTGAAGAGCGCCTTGGGTATCAGTTGTTTTACCACCCCTACCAAAAGCCGCCTGTGCTGCTAGTAGTCCAACTATACCGTAAACTACTCCCTTGGAAACATAGCCAAATCGTCCCAGTCGCTCAACCCACAATGAAGCATGGTTTGTCAACTGTTGTGTCATGTTAATTGAGGATAGTTATTATATCTACCTTTTACCAAAATTTACCCACGATTTACATCTACCGTAAGGCAAATTGTCTAATATTTTGGCAAAAAATCACTATTGTAATACTGTCTTTTAATAGATGTGAGGCTGCTCGAAATAATATTAAATTTATTAAGTACAGTATTATTATTTAGTGTTATTTAATGCTGAATCTAGATTAATTATGTCTCTAATAGAAACTTCTTGGAAACACGAATATCTAACTACAAATGGGGTAAAACTACACTACGTTACCCAAGGTGAAGGCCCTTTAATGTTGATGTTGCATGGCTTTCCTGAGTTTTGGTACTCTTGGCGGCATCAAATACCAGAGTTTGCCCAAAACTTTAAAGTTGTCGCTCTTGACTTGCGTGGCTACAACGATAGTGATAAACCAAATGAGCAATCAGCTTATGTAATGAATGAGTTTATCAAAGATGTTGGGGGAGTAATTAGAGTATTAGGATACCAAAAATGTATATTAGTTGGACATGATTGGGGAGGTGCGATCGCGTGGAATTTCGCATACACTCACCCCGAAATGTTAGAACAATTAATTATTCTTAACCTGCCTCATCCTGCCAAATTTGCCCAAGGGTTACGCACTCCCCAACAGTTGCTACGTAGCAACTACATATTCCTCTTTCAACTACCGTGGATACCAGAATTACTTTTACAATCTTCAGACTACCAAGCTATTGAAACAACTTTTAAAAGTATGGCAGTTAACAAGAGTGCTTTCAGCAAAGCGGATATTGATGCTTATAAAAATGCTGCTGCAAAACGCGGTGCCCTCACAGCAATGTTGAACTACTACCGCAATATTTTTCAACAGAGAATGGTAAATCCAAATTGGGGCGTTCTGGAAGTACCAACACTGATGATTTGGGGAGAAAATGACCCTGCACTTGGCAAGGAACTAACCTACAACACCGCAGCTTATGTCAGGGATTTTCAAATCAAGTACATTCCTAATTGTGGCCATTGGGTGCAGCAAGAACAGCCGAAATTAGTTAATCAATATATGCGAGAATTTCTGAGGACTTAAGCTAAACCATCAATTAATAAGTATAAATACTTCTCTAACTAGCTATAGCAAGTAGCACCAGTTTTTGCTTTTAAAAAGATTTAATAGTGATTTAATACTGACATTTTTTCAGGAATTTTTGGTAAAAACTGCCATAAATCCAAAATTAATGGCATTTTTGACATCAGTTTTATCTGTGTTTCAGATCACAACTAACTTGTCAGGAGATAGATTGTCACAAGAGAGATTGACCTCACGAAGTTTAGTGAGATAATAGAGTTGTGAGGGACAGAACGGACGCAACTTGATTATTAAGGGGGAAAATTTATGAAACTCCAGCTATTAGTGGCCATTGCCTTAGCAACTCCCCTATTTTTCGCTAGCTCGGTTAAAGCCGAGAATCCACAGGATTTACAAAAGCTACTTTCAACTGGGGAATGTGTTAAGTGCGATCTATCAGGAGCTAACCTCAGTGGCGCTCATTTAATTGGTGCTGACTTGAGAGGCTCGAAGCTCCAAGGAGCTAATCTTGTAGGAGCTAACCTCGAAGGTGCGGACTTAACTGGTGCAAACTTGGCAGGTGCTAACCTAACATCCGCTTATGTAAGTAATGTGAATTTGAAGCAAGTTAATCTCAACGGAGTAAATTTTACTCGTGCTACGATTCACGATTCTAATGTGTATCAAGCATCAATGAACGATCTAAATCTTAATGGTGCGGAAATATTTAACACTGGAATCGGGATTGGTGGAGAAGACGCTGAAATTCCCGATTGGAAATAGGCCCAACTGATTACACAGGTTAAAATCAATACAACATAGGTTTTGGCAGGTTTTAAATCAAATAAACTAGTTTTTTGCCAGAATTATCCTGAAAACCTGCCTCTACAAAAATATTAAGAAAAATGAAACCCCTCTGCGTTGTAATCACTTTACTATGACAAAAGCAGAGGGGGTTTCTTATGGCAATACTGTTCTGTAGAGACTTGCACTGCAACGTCTCTACATTAGTTGTGAAAATATAGTGGTTCTCAGTATCTTTGTCACGATTTTTATACAAGGTATTGTTACCTCTCCAAAGCTTACAAAATATCACTAAAGACTTATGCAACAACAGCGAAGACCAAGTAAGAAGAGTTTGCGATCGCTTGATTACTTGAATGTGTTTCTCGCGGATGTGCGCGATGGTGTTGGGCCATATTTGAGCATTTACCTGAAAGCTTCAGCAAATTGGAACCCTGTTCAGATTGGAATGGCAATGTCAGTTTCGACAATTGCCACAGTTATTGCCCAAACACCAGCTGGTGCATTGGTTGACAGGCTAAATCAGAAACGGATGTTGATTGTACTGGCTGCTGTGTTTGTTTCTATCGGCTGTATCGCTATGGGCTTGTTCCCCACCCTGCCTGTTGTCATCGGCTCTCAGATTATGATTGGGATTGCAGCAGCAATTTTCCCACCTGCTATTACTGCTATTACTTTGGGACTTGTAGGACATGAGAGATTAGATAGGCGGGTAGGTCGTAATGAAACATTTAACCATACAGGCAATCTGCTAGCTGCCACTCTCGCTGGTTTAGCAGGTTACTTTATTGCACGTAAGGCAATATTTTTCCTAGTTGCAGCTATGGCTGTAGGCAGTATTATTTCAGTAAGGATGATTCGTGAAAGAGAAATTGACCACGAACTAGCGCGTGGAGATGGAGAAGAAAGCGATGAGGAAGACCAAGAAAAACATCAACACCGCTACGAAGGCATATTGGAATTATTAAGCGATCGCAAAATCTTATTCTTTACTATTGCAGTAGTTCTGTTTCACTTTGCCAATGCTGCTATGTTACCGCTAGTTGGTCAAGAATTGGCACAGGGTAAAGGGGCAAGTGACACAGTTTATATGTCTGCTTGTATCATTGTGGCTCAGTTAGTGATGATTCCAGTATCTAACTTGGCTGGACGTTTCGCACATACAGCCCGAAAACCCATATTTTTGCTTGGCTTTGCCGTCTTACCGATTCGAGGAGTGCTGTATACGCTTTCGGACAATCCCTATTTTCTCGTTTCTGTGCAAATTCTGGATGGTATTGCAGGTGGGATTTTTGGTGTGCTTTCGGTGTTGATGGTAGCTGATTTGACTAAAGGCACGGGACGCTTTAATGTTACCCAAGGGATGCTCAACACTGCTATTGGTGTCGGTGCGGGTTTGAGCAACGTGTTGGCTGGATTTGTGGTTAAAAATGCTGGTTACAATGTTGGTTTTTTGATTTTAGCAGCGATCGCAGTTGTGGCTTTAGCAGTTTTTTGGTTCTGTGTACCTGAAACAAAAACAGGAGTTAATAGAAAGGCATCACGTCAAAAGCATCTAGCAAAATCATGATTGTTTTCAGATACATCATCATTGGGCTGACTTATATAGGTTTGGGTTTAGGATATCTCCCTGGTTTGCGGATGAACCGAGCCAGTATTGCTTTAGTGGGTGCAGCTTTGTTGATGGCATTCGGGGTATTAGACCTCAAAGAAGCATGGCAAGCGATAGACTATAAAACGCTGGTTTTCCTGTTTGGCATGATGGTAATCAGCACAAACTTAGCTTACGCTGGTTTTTTCCAACTAACCCTTGATACAGTTACACACTTTACCCGTAGCCCTTTGGGTTTGCTAATTGTTTTAACTTTCGGCAGTGGAATTCTCTCCGCTTTTTTTCTCAACGATACCATTGCTCTAATTTTGACTCCTTTGGTTCTCGGTTTAACCCAAACTTTGAACCTCAATCCTATTCCTTACTTACTTGCTTTGGCGGGAGCAACTAATCTGGGTTCAGTAGCTACATTAAGTGGCAATCCGCAAAATATTTTGATTGGTTCGTTCTCTGGTATCAGCTATCTTGATTTTGCAAAAGCATTGACTCCCATCGCATTAGTAAGTTTGTTGATCCAAATTGCGTTATTGTGGTGGCTTTATCCTGATGTCCGTTCTACTAAGTCTTGTCCGAGTGTAACCCCCGTGCGTTACCGCATATTTAAACCGTTACTTACTAAAAGCCTATTGATAACAGGAGGACTATTAATTGCATTCTTAATTGGAATACCCCCAGCCCAAGCAACATTCATAGCTGCCAGTTTACTTTTCATTACTAGACGAATCAAACCGCAACGAGTTTTAAATAAAGTAGATTGGGATTTATTGGTGATGTTTTCTGGACTATTTGTTGTGACTGCTGGAGTAGAAAAATTAGGAATATTGAATTTATTTAGCGGTTTAGTTTATAATCCCCTGAGCATATTAGGAATTACTGCTCTGCTTTCAAATTTAGTTTCTAATGTTCCCGCAGTATTATTACTACAACATTTACTTCCCCATCCAGATACAAAAACCTGGTTACTATTAGCAGCAGGATCTACCTTAGCAGGTAATCTAACTTTGTTAGGTTCAGTTGCTAATTTAATTGTTGCTGAGGCTGTCGCAAAACTTGGTTATCAGTTGTCATTCTGGGAGCATTTACGTTTTGGTTTACCATTGACTGTCCTGACTCTCATCCTGACTTATTTTTGGATTTAGTCATTGGTCAATTGGTCATTGGTCATTGGTCATTTGTCATTTGTCATTTGTCATTTGTCAAGAAGTCTACGGTACGCTGAACTAACATGGGTAGAGTATTCTGAATTCTGAATTCTGTTTTCTTTTTCGATATTCAGGTGGTTACTAAAAAATAAGGGTATTGGTTGTCAAGTTGCCAATACCCTCTACGTAGATAAACTAAGTTATTACAGTAGCGTATAAGTCTAAGTCAGTGCCTGAGCAACTACTGCCGAAAGTGACTCATTCGCTGCTTGCTTCAACAATTCGGCTTTATCGGTCTGTTCCCAAGGCAAGTCTAAATCAGCCCGCCCAAAATGACCGTAAGCCGCGACGTCCTGATAAAAACGTCCGCCTCGTTCACTTGGTAAGTTGCGTAAATTGAAGGTATGGATAATCCCTGCTGGACGGAGTTCAAAGTGTTTGTTGATTAATTCCAGTAAGGTATCTTCATCCACTTTGCCAGTGCCAAAAGTATCCACTAAGATACTTGTTGGTCGTGCTACACCGATAGCATAAGATAGTTGGATTTCAACTTTTTCTGCCAACCCAGCGGCGACAATATTTTTCGCGACATAGCGAGCCGCATAAGCAGCAGAACGGTCTACCTTCGTGGGGTCTTTGCCAGAAAAAGCGCCACCACCATGTCGTGAATAGCCACCGTAGGTATCAACGATTATTTTTCGTCCTGTCAGACCAGAGTCTCCTTGAGGACCACCAACGACAAATTTGCCAGTGGGGTTGACTAAAAAACGTGTTTCTTCATTAGGTTTAACGTCAATGTCGCCAAAAACAGGTTCGACCACTGCTGACCAGAGGTCTTGTTTAATTTTGGCTTGTACCGCCGCCTCATCCGTAATTTCCCCAATACTGGCTGTATGCTGGGTGGAAATTAGAATCGTATCAATACCTACGGGGCGTCCATCTTCGTAGACTACAGTTACTTGGGTTTTACCGTCAGGACGCAGGTATGACAATTCACCTGTTTTACGGACTGCTGCCAATCGGCGAGCAATGCGGTGGGCGAGACTGATGGGTAAAGGCATCAGTTCGGGTGTTTCGTTGCTGGCAAAGCCAAACATTATACCTTGATCACCCGCGCCAATTTTGTCAAATTGTTCATCACTATCTTGTTCGCGGGTTTCTTGGGCGGTGTTAACGCCTTGGGCAATATCGGGTGATTGTTCGTCTAAAGCCAGCAGAACACTGGTGCTGTTAGCAGAAAAGCCATTGTCAGCATTGGTATAACCAATTTCGGCAATTTTTTTCCGGGCGAGATTGACGAAATTTACATTAGCTTTGGTGGTTATTTCACCAGTGATTAGCACCAAACCAGTATTAACTACGACTTCAGCGGCGACACGACTGCTAGGGTCTTGTGTCAATAGGGCATCCAGAATAGTATCAGAAATCTGATCGCAGATTTTATCTGGATGACCTTCTGTGACTGACTCAGAGGTAAATAAATATCGACGAGACAAAGGAAATTCCTCCATCGAGAGTTTTTTCGTTGACTAAATGTGGGCATTTAGTTCAACTACTAATTTATGAAATCATAACAATATTTATACTTGAGTCGTTAGTATCTTCTTGATATTGATAAAAACCATTAACTATAAGGTAAATATCCGTAAGCAAGATAAATGTATGCTAATTATTTTTTATTTAAAATGTATTTAATAACACAAAAAAAAAGGGGTACCCGGAAGCGCCCCCATAAGCTTTGACACAAACACTGCTGCTTTAAACCTGAATCGCTAACTTTGCTTCCGTAGCTGTCAACCGCTCATAAGCAGCACGCATCTTCAAACCTGTAAGCACTTGGAAGAAACCAGTTCCATTATTGGAACCTGGATACTCGCGGTGCTGGAGTAACAAGTGAGTCAATTCACCCTGATATTTTGTGGATGTATTGCTGAGATGGGTTTCGATGTAAATGACTTCTTCCAAGTTGTCAAATTGACCATCCACCTCTAGTACTGAGACATAGCGTCCGTAGTAAACATCTGAACCGTAGTACAGTTGCATACCAGGATAAGAACAGGTCAGCTTGCGTCCACAGGGAGTCCAATTGATTGTTGACCCTTCGTCAAATAGGTAGGTTGGATCAAAGCCTTCCTTACCTTCCCGTTGGAGCATACGTACCCGTAAGACTCTACGTTCGGTGTCGTTTTTGATCAAGTTTGTGGGCAAAACCTGGAGAACCACATCGGCAAATTCTCTTTGCGGTTCGATAAACTTTTCAAAGTCAGGTTTGCGGGAATTGATTTGCGCTAACACATCTTCGTAGCGATGACCGCGTTCAGCCATATCTCGCTGGATTTTCCAGGCAATTTTGACCTCATCGCTAATGTCAAAATAAACACTGAAGTCGATTAGCGATCGCACCCGCTCATCATATAAAGGATGTAGCCCTTCAACAACTATAATGTGATTCGGCTCTATCCGCTCTGGCGGATCGATCAAGCCGGTTTCGTGGTTGTAAATCGGCTTATCAATCGCTTGACCACTTTTGAGCGCTTTAATTTGCTCATACATCAGGTCAAAATTGTTCGCCCTGGGGTCTAGTGCCGTTATCCCCGTTTCTTTGCGCTGTTTGCGATCCAAGGAGTGATAGTCATCCAAGCAGATGACTGTCATTAAATCTTCACCAAACAAATCTATCAAACGACGCAAAAACGTAGATTTACCGCAACCAGAGTCTCCGGCTACTCCAATCAGTACCACGCGTTCCGGCTTACTTGTCATAAATCTCCTCTAAAATACTAAAGTTGTGTCAATAATTTTTCACACAGCAGATTCTGAAGCCAGGAGTTTACCCCTTTGGTTTATCCTGCGTTCTTGCTACCTAGCACATCTATAAGACACCAAGCGGGTAGGCAACAAAGTAATCAGGAGGCAGGAGGCAGGAGGTAGAAAGCAGGAGTAACCCACGTTTAAAAGCGTGGGACTGAAGCTGTAGATGCCTTGAATCTCGCGGCACTTTTGGCTCAATACAATTCTTATTTTTAAACTGGGCTTTTGACCTAGAAATAAAAAAAAATTCATTCATACTTCTTCCCTCCTGCCTTGTCTACAACACGCTGCGCGATCTGCCCTTTGCCTCCTGTCTACTCTTTTAAGTTGCTACTCGTCGGACTAGCCTGAATGTTGGTGCCGGTAAGTATTTAATCCTAGTGATATATTTGATTTTAACAGAAGGAGGTATCCCATACAAGATTGCTGTCAAGAAGAATTAGCGTGGTTCCTCAATCATTTTTTTGTTAATTTACTTGTTAAGTTAAAAATGGGGATCAGCACTGCCCATCAGCGTTACAACTTTATCTGTCTGCTAGTTGTGATTCTATAGAATCAAGACTATAAGGTATAATTTATTATTGCCGCAATATTGCCGCAAATTTTCTAATGTTCCTAAATTGTCATTCCTGCTCGACAATACTTAATATATTCAAAGCAAAAATCTATCCAACGAATGAGGAAACAACTTGCATTACTCAAATTCTTGGCTGTAAATTTATGGATATGCTCATATAGAAGCGTTGACGTTATGGCAAAGTACTGATAGAAGGTTGACAGATTTTTCACATCAAGTGAAACTAATTAGAGTTGCTTAAATTACGATTCTCTATTTCGTGATGTTTGTAGCTGGAGTTGTCCTAGTTATGTAATTTTGCATTGACAGGTAATGAAGATAGCTAACAAGATTCCAAAAGAGTAGTAGATTTGGAGAAGTAAAACCAATCAGACAAAACCTTCCTCTCGTGGCATTCTCCGATTTAAACCCCTGGAGTAAGCAAGCACAAGGGCAGCTTTTAGAGGTAAACTGAGCGGTAGCTTCCACCGATCAAAGCAGCCCTTCAAAAATATCTGCTATTGTGAGTTGCTCATTGGTAATAAGGTAAAAAGCTATCTCCCTAATGGGGGTGGTAGTTAACGAAAAAAAGATTAAATTGATTCATTATTAACATTCTCCACAAGACTTATCCTTTACCTTAGAAGGTGAACAGGTGTGTTTTTTGCTATGCCTGCATGTCTTTGGTGAGTGTACTTAGCAAGGCATTAATTTAATGATGCCGTTTTTCCTTCAGGGCCAGTTTTGTGAAACGAAAATCCGGTAAACTAAAGCTGGCATGGGATGGGAATAGTTTTTTTTGAAAAACGGTTAAGTAAATTATCGGAGTGGTAGAACGAATGTACAATCAAGGTGCTGTTGAGGGTGCTGCCAACACAGAATTAGGTAGCCGCATCTTCCTTTATGAAGTAGTGGGTTTGCGTCAGAGTGAAGAAACCGATCAAACTAACTACCCAATTCGGAAAAGTGGCAGTGTGTTCATCAGAGTGCCTTACAACCGCATGAATCAAGAAATGCGACGTATCACTCGTCTAGGCGGCACAATTGTTAGCATCCAGCCTGTAACTGCGCTAGAGCCAGTTAATGGTAAAGCCTCATTTGGGAGTGCTACAAGCGTTGTCAGCGAGTTAGCTACATCTGGGGAAACTGCTAACAGTGAAGGGAATGGTAAAGCCACACCTGTAAATACTCATAGTGAAACCAAAGGTTTTACTAAACCACCAGCAGCTGAAGAACAGCTCAAGAACAAGGACAAGAAAGGCAACACCATGACTCAAGCGAAAGCCAAAAAAGACCACGGTGACGTTCCTGTTAACACTTACCGTCCCAATGCTCCGTTTATTGGCAAGGTAATATCTAACGAACCGCTAGTCAAAGAAGGTGGTATTGGTATTGTTCAACACCTTAAATTTGACCTTTCCGCCGGGGATTTGAAGTATATAGAAGGTCAAAGTATTGGGATTATTCCACCAGGATTAGACAAAAACGGTAAGCCAGAAAAACTTAGACTCTATTCCATCGCCTCAACTCGACATGGCGATGATGTAGATGATAAGACAGTATCACTGTGCGTCCGCCAATTAGAATATAAGCACCCAGAAACTGGCGAAACAGTCTACGGTGTTTGCTCTACACACCTGTGTTTCCTAGAACCAGGAGCAGATGTAAAAATTACAGGGCCTGTGGGTAAGGAAATGTTGTTACCCGATGACCCTGATGCTAATGTCATCATGATGGCAACCGGAACAGGTATTGCCCCCATGCGAGCTTATCTGTGGCGTCAGTTTAAAGATGCGGAAAGAGCAGCTAACCCAGAATACCAATTTAAAGGATTCTCTTGGCTAATATTTGGTGTGCCGACAACTCCAAACCTTTTATATAAGGAAGAACTGGAAGAAATTGAACAAAAATATCCTGATAACTTCCGCCTGACTGCTGCCATTAGTCGGGAACAAAAAAATCCTCAAGGCGGTAGAATGTACATCCAAGACCGCGTAGCAGAACATGCTGATGAACTGTGGCAGTTGATTAAAAATGAAAAAACCCACACTTACATCTGCGGTTTGCGAGGTATGGAAGAAGGTATTGATGCAGCCTTAACTACTGCTGCTGCTAAGGAAGGTGTAACCTGGAGTGATTACCAGAAGCAACTCAAGAAAGCTCATCGCTGGCACGTAGAAACTTATTAATTTGGTCATTAGTCATTAGTCATTAGTCATTAGTTTTAAACAAAGAACGAAGGGCAAAGGACAAATGACAAAGGAAGCAGGATAATCAGTAGGTAGGGCAAACGCTCTACCTACAATTGTTATTGGTGAAATTGGGTGCAAAATGGGTGTGAAACTAGGAATACTGGGATTAGGCACCGTGGGAACGGGAACAGTGCAGTTGTTGCAAGATAGCGCTGGACGTCACCCATTGTTGCAAGAGATAGAAATTTATCGGGTGGGAGTGCGATCGCTAGATAAACCCCGTGCAGTAGAATTGTCTACGGAAGTCTTAACTACAGATTTAGAATCAATTGTCAACGATCCGGCGGTAGATATAGTTGTCGAGGTAATGGGTGGACTGGAGCCGGCACGATCGCTAATTCTCAAAGCTTTAAGTAATGGTAAGCATGTAGTCACAGCCAATAAAGCAGCGATCGCCCGCTTTGGAGCGGAAATTTTCACTACTGCCAATCAAGCAGGCGTATACGTCATGCTAGAAGCCGCCGTGGGTGGTGGTATTCCAGTAATTCAACCCCTAAAGCAATCTTTAAGTGTTAACCGAATTCATACTGTAACGGGTATTGTTAACGGTACAACAAACTACATCCTGACGCGGATGCAGACAGAAGGCAGCAACTTCAATGATGTCTTAGCTGATGCCCAACGTTTGGGTTATGCTGAGGCTGACCCGACAGCTGATGTGGATGGCTTAGACGCAGCTGATAAAATTGCCATCCTCGCATCATTAGGTTTTGGGGGACGCATCAACCTACAAGATGTTTATACTGAGGGGATTCGGCAAGTCAGTAAGACAGATATTGCCTACGCCGAAAAATTGGAATTTGTGATTAAATTGTTAGCGATCGCTAAACGTGATACTCCTTCATCCCCGCTTTCCGTCAGAGTTCATCCTACTTTAGTGCCTCAAGCCCACCCTTTGGCTAGCATCAACGGCGTTTACAATGCCATTCTTGTCGAAGGAGAACCTATAGGGCAAGTAATGTTTTTTGGCCCCGGTGCTGGTGCTGGTGCAACCGCCAGTGCTGTCACGTCAGATATTTTGAATTTAGTTGCTGTCCTCAAAACTAATACAGCAGTTACAAATCCATTATTAGCTTGTGGGCATCAGGAATACTGCCAAATTGCGCCGATGGCCGAATTGATAACTCGGTTTTACGCCCGTTTTCTCACCAATGACCAACCTGGAGTTATCGGGAAATTGGGTACTTGCTTTGGTAACTATGGCGTTAGCTTAGAGTCAATTGTCCAAACAGGCTTTCAAGGGGAACTAGCAGAGATTGTAGTTGTTACCCATGATGTGCTAGAAGGCAATTTTAGGCAAGCTTTGGCAGAAATTCGGGATTTGTCAGCAATCGAAAGCATTCCCAGCTTACTGCGTGTACTTTGAGATTAGTCGGGAGTGAAGCTCGTCAACTTGCTTTGCTCCAATTTTTAATTACCTCAAAGGATTCTTAGCTGCGAGTAAAACTTGGTTAAGTACGCAAGCTAAACTAAAAAATAAACTTCACCCCCAGCGCGAGGCTAGACCTATGACCTCTGCAACCGATCCATCCACCGCCCTCACTCCTTTCCCCGATCATACGCAGCTACCAGAGTCAGACGGTACTTTCGTGAAAAATTGGCAAGAGCATCCCCAAAGCATCTTACTCACTGACTCAATTACACCTATCCTCAAACAATTACATCCTGAAGGTGAATATTGTATAGGTCAGGACTTAGGTATTTACTGGCGCTTGACAGATCCGCCAGAACGAGGTGCAGAAGCACCAGATTGGTTTTATGTAGGAAATGTACCGCCCTTGCTCGATGGACAAACGCGGAGGTCTTATGTACTGTGGCGAGAATTTATTGCCCCCTTAATTGCCTTAGAATTTGTTTCTGGGGATGGTAGTGAAGAACGAGATAAAACCCCTTGGCAGGGCAAATTTTGGATTTATGAGCAAGTAATTCATCCGGCTTTTTATGGCATTTATGAAGTGAATAAAGCCAGTGTAGAAGTTTATAAATTAATTGGTGGACAATATCAGTTGTTAGCAGCAAATGAACGCGGACATTATCCGATAACGCGCTTGGGAGTTGAGTTAGGTATTTGGCAAGGAGAATATCAAAACGCTCAATTGCCCTGGTTACGTTGGTGGGATTTGCAGGGTAATTTGTTGTTGACTGGTGATGAAAGAGCCAAACAAGAATCCCAACGGGCTGAACAGGAAAGACAAAGAGCCGATCGCTTGACTGCTCAATTGCGATCGCTCGGCGTTGAACCGGAAGCCTATTAAGGGAGTTGTTAAACGTGAATTTTTCTCCTAAAGCAATTCGATTTATTATTGAGGCGCTGGAATCTCGAATTGAAGCTTATCAAAAGCAATTAGAGACAGAAAATTTGAATGATGATGAGGTTTCAGATGTCACCAATGACATGATGTTTTTGGAATCTTTGTCGCAAGAATTAAAGAAGGAACTCTCAACAATTGCGCCATCCGTTTTTTAACTTAATTAATGGGCGAAATTGCGATCGCTTGGCGTTTAACCAGAATCCTAATCTGCAAGCGAGATAAAGGCGCACCGAGCTTCGCAAAAATTATGTACATTAACTAATTATTTGTCAATTTAACAAAATATTGTCAAAATATTCTAAATACCTAAAACCCTGACATAGCAAGGATTATATCAGGTTTTTTCCTATTTAAGACAGTTATACCAATCTAAGCCGATATTCACTAATTAGATGTCAAATACCAGATATTTCACAATTTAATTGTCACTTCCAAAAACCTGGAAAAATCATGAGTTTTCATAAATTAACAAATTATTTGTCATTTTAATAGTATAATACAACTATGTTTTGATAAAACACTGTATGCAAAATGCAGAATTTTCTACAACCTCTACAACTTGGGCAAGCTCCGCAGATGTTAACAACGATCTTGCTGAACAAAACGTTATTGTTTCTAAACTTTCAGATGAAGCTTTGCTGAAAATGGAGGTGATTCAAAGTCTTTTAGAAAATAGCGATCGCACTACATATACTCAAAAGCTCAAGGAAGCGGCAGAAAAGCTTGGTAAATCAGTACGTACAGTGCGACGGCTGGTAGATAAATGGGAACAGGAAGGTTTGGCTGGACTGGCGCAAAATCAACGGATGGATAAAGGGAAGCATCGAGTTGATGAAGACTGGCAAGAGTTTGTATTGAAAACTTATAAGGAGGGTAATAAGGGAAGTAAAAGGATGACTCGCCAGCAGGTATTTATTAGAGTGAAGGCGAGAGCAGACGAACTGGGAGTTAAGCATCCTTCCCACATGACGGTTTACCGAATTTTGCAGCCGTTAATAGATAAAATTGAGCAAGCTAAAAGTATTCGCAGTCCGGGTTGGCGTGGTTCGCGCTTATCAGTGAAAACCCGTGATGGAAAAGACTTGCAAATAGAACATAGTAACCAAGTTTGGCAGTGCGACCACACTCTTGTTGATGTTTTATTAGTAGACCAGCATGGCAAAATTCTAAGTCGTCCTTGGTTAACAACGGTTATTGATAGCTATTCGCGCTGCATTATGGGGATTAACTTAGGCTACGATGCACCAAGTTCGACTGTTGTAGCTTTGGCGTTACGTCATGCAATTTTGCCCAAGCAATATGGTTCAGAATATGGACTTCATGAAGAATGGGGTACTTCTGGTTTACCGCAACACTTTTATACAGATGCGGGTATAGATTTTCGTTCCAACCATTTACAGCAAATAGGAGTGCAGTTAGGGTTTGTTTGTCATTTGCGCGATCGCCCATCTGAAGGTGGTAGTGTTGAGCGCCCGTTTAAAACTCTAAACACAGAATTATTCTCAACTTTAGAAGGATATACAGGTTCAAACGTTCAAGAGCGACCAGAGGAAGCGGAGAAAAAAGCTTGCTTAACATTGCGGCAGTTAGAGCAAATGTTGGTGCGTTACATCGTTGATAACTATAACCAGCGACTTGATGCTCGAATGGGCGATCAGACAAGATTTCAACGCTGGGAATCTGGTTTAATTGCAGCACCCGATTTACTTTCCGAGAGGGATTTGGATATTTGCTTAATGAAGCAAACACGGCGACAAATTCAACGTGGGGGATATCTGCAATTTGAAAACTTGATGTATCGAGGTGAACTCTTAGCGGGTTATGCGGGGGAAAGTGTTGTATTGCGATATGACCCCAGAGACATCACAACGATTTTGGTTTATCGCATAGAAGGGGATAAAGAAGTATTTATTGCTCGTGCTTATGCTCAAGATTTAGAGACAGAAGAACTATCTTTAGATGAAGCAAAAGCTATCAGTCGTAAGGTCAGAGAAGCGGGTAAAGCTGTGAGCAATCGCTCAATTTTGGCTGAAGTTAGGGAACGCGAAATATTCCCAACTCAAAAGAAAACTAAAAAAGAGCGTCAGAAAGTAGAACAGGCTGAGGTCAAAAAATCTAAACAACTTATACCTGTTGAGCCACAGGAATCAATAGAGATGGTATCTATTGATAGCGAACCTGAGCCAGAGATGCCGGAAGTTTTTGATTACGAACAAATGCGTGAAGATTACGGATTTTAGAAAATGACTTCTAAAGAAGCTCAAGCAGTCGCCCAACAATTGGGTGATATTCCCGTTAATAGTGAAAAATTACAGACGGAGATTCAACGATTAAATCGTAAAGGTTTTGTCCCACTTGAACAAGTGCAAATTCTCCATGATTGGTTGGAAGGAAAGCGCCAATCAAGACAATCTGGGCGTGTGGTAGGTGAGTCGAGAACGGGTAAAACAATGGGTTGTGATGCCCTATAGGCTTAGGAATAAACCCTCTCAAGTTGCAGGAAAACCCCCAACTGTACCTGTGGCTTATATCCAAATTCCCCAAGAGTGCGGTGCTAAGGAATTCTTTGGGGTAATTATGGAGCATTTGAAATATCAAGTAACTAAAGGAACAGTGGCAGAAATCCGAGATAGAACACTGCGAGTTCTCAAAGGTTGCGGGGTGGAGATGTTGATTATTGATGAAGCTGATCGCTTTAAGCCGAAAACTTTTGCGGAAGTGCGTGATATTTTTGACAGGTTGGAAATAGCAGTGATTTTGGTAGGAACAGATCGCTTAGATGCAGTGATTAAGCGGGATGAGCAGGTTTACAACCGTTTTCGGTCTTGTCACCGTTTTGGAAAGATGTCAGGGGAAGATTTTAAGCGAACGGTGGATATTTGGGAGAAACAAATACTGAGATTGCCAGTTGCTTCCAACCTTTCGAGTAAGACGATGTTGAAGACGTTAGGGGAAGCAACTGGAGGTTATATCGGTTTGATGGATATGATTCTGCGAGAAACTGCAATCCGGGCTTTAAAAAAGGGACTGCAAAAAATTGACTTGGAAACTTTGAAGGAAGTAGCTGCTGAGTACAAGTGATGGAAGCGGAAAATATTAAGCCTTGGCTGTTTAGAGTTCAACCATATCAAGGAGAAAGCCTAAGTCATTTTTTGGGACGCTTTCGACAGGCAAATGATTTAACCCCTACTGGGTTAGGTAAGGCAGCAGGACTTGGGGGTGCGATCGCACGATGGGAAAAGTTTCGGTTTAATCCCCCTCTTTCTCAGCAGCAGTTGGAAGCATTGGCTGTTGTAGTGGGGGTTGATGTCGATAGGTTAGTGCAGACGTTACCACCTGCTGGGGTGGGAATGAAAATGGAGCCGATTCGGTTATGTGCTGCTTGTTATATCAAGTCACCATGTCACAAGATTGAATGGCAGTTGAAGGTAATGCAGGGGTGCGATCGCCACAAGTTAAGCTTGCTTTCAGAATGTCCCAACTGTGGGGCAAGATTTAAGTTTCCAGCGTTATGGGTGGATGGTTGGTGTCAAAGGTGTTTTATGACGTTTGCTGATATGGCAACACACCAGAAGTATTATTAAATACTAGTATTTTAATTTCTAGAATGTCCTAACTAGAGAGTGCTTCTGTCTAACTGCACCACTTCCAGATTAAATATAATTGTAAAAGTCGCACTTGGTATAAGTCGGCGCAGTGCTTGTGAATGGGCTTCTGCATCGCTTCGACGACGAAAACGAGCAACAATTTGGTGTTGCATACTGGGGAAATGACGGACGATACACCAAGGATGAAGTTTGTCAATGTAGCTCACAAAACCTCCTGACAATACTTGTGATTTAGCCGATTACTTGAGTGGTTAAAGCTTACTTACTCACAAAATTTTCTAGACAAAAGCCACTCTCACAGTAGAGTGGCTGGTAAAAAAATGTCAGAATGATATTGAAATTTGTTGACTTTTAATCCCTATTTACTCTGGTTAGTTAAACAGAGCTTGTTTAAAAGTCCTTCAGGAATCTCCTCAAAGCCTTCTAGCAGCAAATCCATCAGGGCAAGATGGCGTAAATCACTGGGCATGGGACTGCGGTAATTGCGACCCTTGGAAAACCAACGCCGGACAGTTGAAAGTGAACGAGAGCAAATCCGAGCGATCGCCTCATGATTAACGTCCCATTTGGTATAAAATTGATTGGGTGTCATCCCTAGTTGACAATGGCTGTAAAAGTCAATCAGGTTTTGCTCGCGTTCTTGTAGAGGGCGGGGATTAGTCATATACTGGCTCTCCTTCCAGTGGTTCTAAATCCTCCTCCCAAGCGATATCGGCAGATGTCCAAGCTGCACTGAGGCTGTCTTTGCTTAACCAAATTAGGTAGCACCAACTCCAGCAGCAAAGATGTGGGGCAAAGCTATAAAATCTGCCAATCACTATTCCCCAGTCGGTGTCAGAACTAAGCCAGCGTAATCTATCGCCGTACAAAAAGCGGGGTGTTTTGGCTGTATCAGGAAAATCGTCGGGTAAATCAACAGAAAGTTTCTGGTTAGTCAACTCTGGAAATAAATCTTGGCGATTTTTAGCAATTGCACTCAAATAATTAGCTATTAGTTCAGCATTGATGCTCTGGGTTAGGTGAGAAATCAACACCGCCGCTAAAGTTTCTTGTTCTTGCTGCTCACCATAATCGCTGAGTTTTGCCAATAGTTGAGTTATTCCGAAGTCATCTAAAGCTTGTAGATAACTTCTGTGTTCATCTGTTTTGTAGCAAACAGGCTTTAACATGGAATATGTCTCCTGTATAGAGGGGGCCAAAAGTCAGCGTCTTCCCTGCAAAAGTTGAGCGCTGGCTTTTGACTTATCAGTAATTATACATAATTTTAATGTTGTTTTATTTTTATTTATGTGTTTTTAGTGATTTAATATAGAAACACATAAATAAGTTGATGATAGTCACATGGGGAAAGTTGTAGTAAGTATTTACATGGAAGAAGAAGACAAGGAAGCTCTGCAACAACTGGCGGATGCAGAGGAGCGTTCTTTGTCGCAAATGGCAGTGTTAATTCTGAAACGAGCCGTTAAACAAGCGCAGGCGGAAGGGATAATTTCGCCTACTCAGGAGAAGGGTAAATGAGGCGTAGATGCTTGCCCTTAGATATCACCTGTAAACCAATTAGGTTTTGAGAAAAAATATCAGGAGATTACATCAATAGAAAATAATGGTTAAATAAAAATCTTTACCAAATAAGTAGT
Source organism: Nostoc sp. JL23 (assembly GCF_017115065.1). Taxonomy (NCBI): domain Bacteria; kingdom Bacillati; phylum Cyanobacteriota; class Cyanophyceae; order Nostocales; family Nostocaceae; genus Nostoc; species Nostoc sp. JL23. The sequence goes on along the minus strand of NZ_JABXKN010000097.1, from coordinate 3,464 downwards.
TTCGGTATCTGAAAATAAGTTCAGGCTACATCATTAAACGGAAGTTGAGGAATTTGATTGTAAACTTCTGCATTTTCTTCAAGAGCTTGACGTAAATCGTATTGCGTTTGTAAATTCAACCAAAACTGAGCGCTGTTCCCAAAATAGCGCGATAGACGCAAGGCTGTATCTGCTGTAATACTACGCTTTCCTTGTAAAATTTCGCTAATTCGTGTTTGACTTACACCTATATCTTTGCTTAATCGATAAGGTGTGATATTCAACGGTTCCAAGAATTCTAGTTGCAGGATTTCGCCAGGATGGATGTTTGGCAGACGGTTGTTATTCATAATGATTTTTATACTTAGTGGTAATCGACTATTTCAACTTCCGAAGCATTGTTTTCATTTGTCCAAACAAAGCAGATTCGCCATTGATCGTTAATACGAATACTGTACTGCCCAATTCTATCGCCAACTAGCTTTTCTAAGCGATTTCCAGGTGGAACACGCAAGTCATTAATTGATGTTGCTGCATCAAGGATAAGCAGTTTTCGTAAAGCAGTTTTCTGGATATTGGGCGGGTATTGAGGAGATATGAAGCCTTCAAAGATTAGCTTTGTCTCTTCAGATTTGAAACTGACAATCACAATACTATCGTTTCGCATTACTATCGTTAAACGTTAGTATATATTGTCAAGTGATCGATTTTTACTTTCCCCTTCAACCTGTAAACTTGTATTTGCTTGGGCAAAGGCTGTGCAAGTTCCTCTGAATTTTAGAGCAAGTCAATTTTTTTATGGAGTTTGACGTTTGTTTTTATCCCTCGCACCCAGATTTTAATGACGTAGTTTAGCAAGAAATACCGAATTAGAAACTGATTTAATAAATTTCCGAAAATTCTGCTCGAAGTCTTGTGTTTATTTCATAGAATTTGCGGATATATCAAATTATTAAGTTGACATAATGCTTCTAAGTAGTGTTGATCGCTTGAGAGTCATGCTTGTAACTCTATTGTTGTCGTTTGCTGTCACGGGAGAACTCAAAGCTGTTGCAGGTGTTGTAAACCTAACTTTGGCACAAGCACAAACTGGTGAAAATCAGAAAGATGAGGCAGATAGACTACTAACAGAGGGTAAACAAAAACTAAACCAAAACCAATTTCAAGCAGCACTAGAGGAATTTGAGAAAGCTTTGGCTTTATACCAGCAAGCTAAAGACCGCAAGGGTGAAGGTGATACACTCTACAGCATTGGTGATGTTTACTACTATCAAGATAAATTTTCCCAAGCAATAGAATTTTATCAGCAAGCTTTAGTAATTCGCAGGCAACTAAGAGATCGCACTCAAGAAGCCACAACACTCAATGATATCGGCTTATCTTACAGGAAATTAAGCCAGTACCCCAAAGCCTTGGAGTACTATCAGCAAGCTTTAGCGATTAGTAAACAAATCGGCGATCGCTCAGGGGAAAGCGCTTCTCTCAACAACATTGGTGTAATTTACAACTATTTCGGACAGTACCCCAAAGCCTTGGAGTACTATCAGCAAGCTTTAGCCATTCTTCAACAAATCGGCGATCTCTCAGGTGTTGGCACAACGCTCAACAACATTGGCTTTATTTACTCCAGTCTGGGACAGT
>NZ_JABXKN010000097.1:0-1834 GCF_017115065.1 Nostoc sp. JL23 | reverse complement strand
GGTGTTGGCACAACGCTCAACAACATTGGCTTTATTTACTCCAGTCTGGGACAGTACCCCAAAGCCTTGGAGTACTATCAGCAAGCTTTAGCCATTCTTCAACAAATCGGCGATCTCTCAGGTGTTGGCACAACGCTCAACAACATTGGCTTTATTTACTCCAGTCTGGGACAGTACCCCAAAGCCTTGGAGTACTATCAGCAAGCTTTAGCCATTCGTCAACAAATCGGCGATCGCTCTGGTGTTGGCACAACGCTCAACAACATTGGCTTTATTTACTCCAGTCTGGGACAGTACCCCAAAGCCTTGGAGTACTATCAGCAAGCTTTAGCCATTCGTCAACAAATCGGCGATCGCTCTGGTGTTGGCACAACGCTCAACAACATTGGCACAATTTACAATTATCTCGGACAGTACCCCAAAGCCTTGGAGTACTTTCAGCAAGCTTTAGCCATTCGTCAACAAATAGGCGATCGCTCTGAGGAAGGCGCTACCCTCAACAATATTGGCTTTCTCCTGGATGCACAAAAACAACCGGAATTAGCAATTGTTTTCTTCAAGCAATCTGTCAACGTTATAGAAAAGATTCGCCAAGACTTGCGAGTGCTACCCAAAGAACAACAGGAATCATATACACAAACTATTGCTGACACCTATCGCCGTCTTGCTGACTTGCTGCTACAAAAAGATCGTGTTCTTGAGGCACAACAAGTTTTAGATTTATTGAAAGTACAAGAATTACAAGAATACCTCAGCAACGTCCGAGGTAATCAGCAGACACAACAGGGAGTAGATAATCTGCCGCCAGAAAAAAAAATTTCTGACAGCTACAATCAGCTTTTAAATCAGGCAATTGAAATCGGCAAAGAACTTACCGAACTGCAAAAGATTCCCTATGCTCAACAAACTTCTACACAAAAACAATGTCTTGCTCAACTTACGAACCAGCAAGGGCAAATCGTCAAAATGTTTGAAGAATTTACCCGTCGTCCAGATGTGGTTGCCAGTGTGCAACAATTACGCCAAACTGCTAAAGACCAAAACGTTAGTTTACAAAGATTGAGAAACATTTCCGATGACCTGAAGCGATTAGAACAAAATGCCGTCCTGCTGTATCCTTTAATTTTGGAAGACCGTTTAGAACTAATTTTAGCAACACCTGGTTCACCACCCATCCGGCGTACTGTGGCTGTCAAGCGGCAAGATTTGAACCAAGCTATTGTCAACTTTCGCAGTGCTTTCCAGAATCCTAACATGGATGCGAAAAAACCAGCAAAACAACTATATGACTGGTTAATCAAACCTATAGAAAATGATTTGCAAAAGGCAGATGCCAAAACAATTATCTATGCTCCCGATGGGCAACTGCGTTACATTCCTTTAGCAGCTTTGTACGATGGTAAACAATGGTTAGTAGAACGTCTGCGGATAAATAATATCACGGCTGCATCTTTAACTGACTTTACTATAAAACCGCAAGCACATCTAAAGGTTTTGGCAGGTGCTTTCACCCAAGGGCATTATGAATTTCAATTAGGCAAGCAGCATTTCAGCTTGTCTGGACTACCCTTTGCTGCAAAAGAAGTTGCCGACCTGCAAACATCTATTCCTGGCACAACCAAACTGTTAGATAAAGACTTTAGCATAACAGCTACAATTCCCCAGATGAATCAAAACTCGGTGGTGCATTTTGCGACTCATGCCGCTTTTGTTCCTGGTTTACCAGAAGATTCATTTATTCTATTTGGTAAGGGACTTCCAGAAAATAAACTATTCCACCAACAGTAATGATAATCATTTTAAAGGGGGGATGAAGGGGCTGCCGACGGCAGCC